>JAIRXT010000114.1 GCA_031268125.1 Treponema sp.
TCTCCATTATTGGGGCGCCCTATTTTATCTACCTTATGGTGAAACAGTAGCAGGGGGATACCGTGGGTTTTACAGAAAGCGGAATTGTGGCGGAGAATCTGAGCCTTGGCTACGGCGGCAAGCCGGTAATCCGGGGGCTGAACGTGGCTATTCCCAAGGGGGCGGTAACGGTTATTATCGGCGCCAACGGCTGCGGAAAATCCACCCTCCTCAAGGGTATCGCCCGGATTCTGAAGCCCGAGGCGGGGTCTGTCCGGCTTGACGGGCGGGACATACACGCCTCCCCTTCCAGGGAAATTGCCCGGCGTCTGGCGGTGCTTCCCCAAAGCCCCCGGGCCCCGGAGGGCATGACCGTGGAAGAACTGGCGGCCTACGGCCGGTTCCCCCACAAGAGCGGCTTTGGAACCCTGGGGCGGGAGGACTTTGAGATTATCCGGGAATCCCTGCGGATTGCCGGGATCGAGGACTACCGCGGCCGGCCCCTGTCGGACCTTTCCGGGGGCCAGCGCCAGCGGGCCTGGATTGCCATGACCCTGTGTCAGAAGACGGAGTTCATGCTCCTGGACGAACCGACAACCTACCTGGACATGGCCCACCAGATGGAGATTCTGACCCTCCTTTCCGTTCTCAACCGCCGGGAAGGGCGGACCATCGTCATGGTGCTCCACGAGCTCAACAACGCCTCCCGCTTTGCCGATCATATCCTGGCCATGAAGGACGGCTTCCTCCTGGCGGAGGGCCCCCCGGAAGGGGTCGTTACCCGGGAAAATCTACGTGAGATCTACCGGATCGAGGCGGAACTGGCGGCCGACTCTAAAACCGGCAAGCCCATCTGCCTGTCCTATGAAAACTGCGGCGGGGAGCAGTAAACGCCGATGCCCTGACGGGAACAGAATTCGCGTTGAAAAGTTTTTCCAAAATGCCCATACTACTTTGAAGGAGCTTATATGGCCACGGCGGAAAGAATTCAGGAAGAAAGCACCGGGAACCTTGTTGAACCGCGTTTTGAACGTATAGGCGGCATAGAATACGCCATGAGTTCACCGGGTTACAAACACCAGATAACCGCGGGGAGGCTTTTTGGACAATTAGACGCCCAACTATCAAAACATGGTTGTATGCCGATTATTGCGCCCTTCGATGTGTACCCCCTCTACGATCAGGGGGATGAAACTACCTTTGTGCAGCCGGATATTTTTATTGTCTGCGATACATCGAAACTTGGGGAAAACCGCTACAACGGCGCCCCCCGGTTTATTATCGAGATACTCTCCTCAAACCGATCCTACGATATGATCACCAAGCTGAACCTTTACCAGAAAGCGGGGGTTGCGGAGTACTGGATGGTCGATACGGAAGAAAAGATCATCACCGTCCTGGAACTGTCCAACGGCTCTTATCTTTACCCTTCCTACGGCGCCGGGCAGGAGGTTCCCCTTGTCTCCGTTCCCGGATGCACGGTAGATTTCAACAGGGTATTTGAAATTCCGGAGTAGTTTGGGCGCATCCCCGGGCATCGGAATTCGCGTTGAAATTTTTTCCAAACTGCGCATACTACTTTGAAGGAGCGTATATGGCCACGGCGGAAAGAATTCAGGAAGAAACGATCGGGAACCTTGTTGAACCGCGTTTTGAACGCATAGGCGGCGTAGAATATGCCATGAGTTCACCGGGTTACAAACATCAAACGGTACTTTTGGCGATTGGAGTCCAGTTAAGAGAGAAATTGTCAAAGTACGGCTGTATGCCGATTATAGCCCCCTTCGATGTGTACCCCCTCTACGATCAGGGGGATGAAAATACCTTTGTACAGCCGGATATTTTTGCTGTCTGCGATAAATCAAAACTTGGGGAAAACCGTTACAACGGTGCCCCCCGGTTTATTATCGAGATTCTCTCTTCAAACCGATCCTACGATATGATCACCAAGCTGAACCTCTACCAGAAAGCGGGGGTTGCGGAGTACTGGATGGTCGATACGGAAGAAAAGATCATCACCGTCCTGGAACTGTCCAACGGCTCTTATCTTTACCATTCCTACGGCGCCGGGCAGGAGGTTCCCCTTGTCTCTGTTCCCGGATGCACGATAGATTTCAACAGGGTATTTGAAATTCCGGAGTAGTTTGGGCGCATCCCCGGCAAAGCCGGACTTTACCTTGCCGTCATGGGGTGAACATGGTAGGGTAAAGGTGGTGGCATTGCCGGGAGACGGGATGAAAAAGGTATTGTGTGTGGGCATGGTGGTCATGGATCTTCCCCTGCGGCCGGTGAGTCCCTCGATTTTTGGGCAGGACCTTTGCCGGATCGAGGCTTCTGCCTGGACTACCGGCGGGGATGCGGCCAATGTGGCCGTAAGCCTGGCCAAACTGGGAACTCCGGTTTTCTTCTGCGGTCTGGCGGGGAAGGATGTGGCCGGCGATTTTGTGGAAAGGCGTCTTAACGAATGCGGGGTAGACACTCAGGCGCTGATCCGGCATCCCACCCTGGGGACCGGGGTGTCCCATATTCTTATTGAACCGAATGGGGACCGGCATTTCCTGGTCTCCGGCAGCATCAACGATGAACTTGATTATAGTTATATTCCCGATGATCTGATCGCGGCGGCGGATATCGTCTATCTGGGCAGCGCAATGGGTTTGTACGGCATGGATCACGGGGGAACCGCGGCGCTCTTCAAACGGGCCCACGAACTGGGAAAGCTTACCCTGAGCGATTTTGTGGGGGGCGCGGAATACTCAAGCGCCGAAATTCTAACGCTTCTGGAGCCCATGCTGCGGGAAACGGACATTATTCTTCCCAGCTATCTTGAGGCAGTAAAACTGAGCGGAGAAACAGAACTGCCGCGGATCCGGGATAAATTTTCCGGCCTGGGAATAAAGCTCCTTGTTGTTAAGCTGGGGGCGGAGGGCTGTTATATTACCGATTTCAGGAACGAGTGGCGGGTTCCCACGTTTGACGAATTCAAGCCGGTGGACACCACCGGCGCGGGGGATTCCTTTGTGGGGGGCTTTATCCGGGGAACCCTGGAAGGCTGGGACCCCGAGGCCGCCGCATGCTTTGGTTCCTGCGTGGCGAGTTTTAACGTTACCAAGGTAGGGGCCACCGGCGGGGTGCCGGATTTTGACACCGCCTACCGCTACCTGATCGATCACGGGGGGGCCCGTTTTCCCCATCGGCGTTAATCAGGTATACCAACAAGGAGGCGTGTTATGTCCGATCTGTACCACCGGCCCTGGAGGCTGGTACCCAATAAGATCCGCGGTTCGGGGGGCCGGGAAATCGACAAACTCCGGGGGGTCTACCCTCCGAAGGATGATCCGGCGGGTTCTGAAGCCTGGATTGGATCGGTAACCAGGGTGGGGAATCCGCCCCCCGGCGAACCCCACCGGGGCTGTTCGGAAGTGGAACTACCCGGCGGCTTTGCCGATGGCTCTGCCGCCGGCAAAGCCGGGAGTTCTGCCGGGGGCAGGCGGATGTACCTCTTCGAGGCCATCAACCTGGCCCCGGAAGAGGTGCTGGGGCCCCGGCACCTGGAACGGCACGGAAAAGACACCCTGGGGATGCTTATCAAATACCTGGACGCGCAGAAACAGTACGTCCTCCAGGCCCACCCCACCCGGCCCTGGGCAAAGAAGATGTGGAACAGCGATTTTGGGAAAGAGGAAAGCTGGTACGTCATCGGAACCCGGGACGACACGGCGGAGCCTGCCTACATCCTCCTGGGCTTTAAGGAGGGCATTACCCGGGAAAAGTTCGAGGAACTCTACCGCCGGGACGATCTGCCGGCCCTGGAACAGCTCTGCCATAAAATCCAGGTAAAGACCGGGGAGACCTACTTTGTGGGCGGCGGAGTCCCCCATGCCCTGGGGGAGGGCTGCTTTGTCATCGAAGTCCAGGAACCCAGCGACATTACCGTGGTGCCTATCAGCCACAAAAAACGTTACGAAGCTATGAAGGCTATGGTGGGAAAGGATCCCCGCCTTAAGACGGAAGATGAAAAACTCTACGACGAGCGGATGCTGGGGGCCTTTGTCTATGAAGGCTGCGGTGAGGAAGAAAACCTGCGGCGCCGGCGGATTCCCCCCCGGCTGATTCGCAGCGGGGACTGGGGCGCGGAACACTACATCATCGGTCCCCGGGAAACCGGTTTCTTTTCCTACACCAGGCTTGATGTAAAGGGAAGAACTCCCGCGCCGTTGCGGGACACGGGCTTTCCCCAGGTGGGGATTGTGCTGGAAGGGGAGGGGAGCCTCCGCTGGGAGGGGGGCGAAATCCCGCTGCGCCGGGGGGACGAAGTGTTCCTGCCCTACCGCATCGACGGCGCAGCATGCTCCGCCGGAAGCCCCGGCCTTTCGGTGGTCCTCTGCCACCCGGAAGGGGCCTGATACCGGCTCCGGCGGATCGTTTCAAACCAGGGTATCAGCGCAGGTACTGTTCCGAATCTTCCATCCGGGACAGGATGGTCTCCATCAATCCCAGGTCCCAGGAAAGGTCCAGGATACAGTACTTGTTCCGCATCATCTGGGCCCTCCGGGCGGTGGCAATGGCCTGGCTCCGGGAAAGGCCGATGCTCTCCGGCTGCAGGGGGCAAAGGGCCCTGCCCAGCATTTCCTTGAGTTTTTCATAGGGCATCAGCCTGGCAAGAACCCGGTCCCGCAGTTCCTTGTAGTTGTCCGTAACGGCTTCCCGGATCCGCTTTACGGCGGCATCGTCCACGTATTTTTCCAGGGCGGTCTTTACTACTAGGTCGCGGCCCCGGCTTCCTTCAAAGGCCGATGAAACCGCAAGCATCCGCTGGGAAGGGCTGGGCCGGTCCCCGGACGGGGGGGAGGGGGGACCGGCAGGGTCGGCGAAGAAGATCTCGTAGTAGGCGGCGGCGGCCAGGGTCCCGATGCTCACCTTGTGGCCGTGGGTTACGGGGACGCCGTCCAGCGAAAGGTCGTCCATCTCCCAGACGTGGCTAAAAAGGTGTTCGCTGCCGGAAACGGGACGGGAGCCCTTAAACGCCTGCATCGAAAAACCCGTAATAGCCAGGGCCTCGAACAGGGCGGCCACCGCATCGCTGTCCCCCCGGGCGGCGTTGACTGAACGTTCCAGGTAGTCCAAAAGTCCCGGCTGGGTCATGTTCCATACCGTTGTGTCGACCGGTTCCGCCGCCGGCGCCCCCGCAGGACCCGCTATGTCGCAGAGGATCCAGTCGCAACCGGCGATGATCTTGCTTGCCAGGTCCCCAAAGCCCGATGAGGAAAGGTAGGCCGGCGCCCGGGCCAGAACCTCCGGTTCCGCCGCCAGGGCCAGGGGGGCGGGGCAGGACATGGTCTGCTTGTAGCCGTCATAGAGAATCGCCGCGCCGTAGGCGGTATAGCCGTCCACACTGGCCGCCGTGGGTACGCAGAGGTAGGTCCGCCCCAGTTCCGATGCGGCCCGCTTTACCAGGTCGTTTACCGTACCCCCGCCGATGGCAACGGGAACCGTCTCGTCAAGGCCGCTCAAGGCGGAAAGCTTTTCCCTGATAGCCGTGATATGAGCATATTCCGCGTGGAGCCGGGGGTTTGCGGGGAAACAAAATTCCCCCCGTACCGGGATTCCCGCCCCGTCCAGTATCTTCTTAAGCCCGCCCCCCGCCGCTTCCCGGGTGTTTTCATCGGAGATGAGGTAGACCCCGGTCCCCCGGTAAAGCCGTGTAAGAAGCGCCGGAATTTGGGCATAACAGCCCCGGTCGACCAGCATCTCCCTGGTTTCGTCAGCGGCTTTCAGGCAGTCCGCCAGGGAAGGAATAGCAGCCTTATCGTAATTATCCATGATTGTCTCCCGGCAGCCCCGCTGCCCGCTTACTATAACACATCATATCTGATATATTAAAAAAAGTATCCGCTATACTAACGCATAGGAGTAGTCATGCCGGTTGCGCAAAAGATAAAAAGCGCCCTGGGTTCCCAGTCTCTGATCCGTAAAATGTTTGAAGAAGGAAGCCGGCTGAAAAAAGAGTACGGCCCCGGCAAGGTTTTTGATTTTTCCCTGGGTAATCCCGATATTGAGCCGCCCCCGGCCTTTCACCGGGTCTTTCTCCGCCTTGCCCGGGAGGACCGCAAAGGTTCCCACGGATACATGCCCAACGCGGGGTACCCGGAGGTGCGGGAAACCCTGGCGGTAAAAGCCTCCCGGGAACAGGGGGTAATGATAGACGGATCCCATATCGTCATGGCCGTGGGGGCCGCCGGGGGTCTGAACGTGGTCTTCAAATCGATTCTCGATCCCGGCGATGAGGTGATAGTGCCGCGGCCCTATTTCATGGAGTACCGTTCCTATGTGGCCAACCACGGGGGCGTTCTGGTAGAGGCGGATACCGCCGAAGATTTCAGCCTGAATCCGGAAACCGTCCGGGCCGCCCTTTCCCCCAGGACCAAGGCGGTCCTTATCAACTCTCCCCACAACCCCACGGGCAGGGTTTACCCGGCCGGCGACATTGAGGCATTGGGAAAGATCCTCGCCGGACACGGTGAAGCCGGCCGCCGGCCCTACCTTATCTCCGACGAGCCCTACCGGGAGATCAGTTACGACGGAATCGCCGTACCCCCGATTCTCGCGGCCTATGACGAATCCATCGTGGTAAGTTCCTATTCCAAGAGTCTCTCCCTGCCGGGGGAACGGATCGGTTATGTGGCGGTGGGTCCCAGGGTATCGGACAAGGAGGACCTGATTAACGCGCTGATCTATGCCACCCGGATCCTGGGCTATGTCAA
This sequence comes from Treponema sp., assembly GCA_031268125.1. GTDB lineage: Bacteria > Spirochaetota > Spirochaetia > Treponematales > Breznakiellaceae > JAISFT01. Next base: position 6,744 of record JAIRXT010000114.1, read on the forward strand.
TGCCCCGGCCCTGATGCAGCGGATTGTGGCGGAACTTAGTTTTGCCAAAGTTGATATAGATATTTACGCCCGCCGCCGCGCCGCCTTTACCGCGATTCTGGACAGGGCGGGCATATATTACGCCAGGCCGGAGGGAACCTTCTACCTGTTTTGCCGGGTCCCGCCCCGGAAGGCTGTCCCGGCTCCTCCCGCCGGCCCTTCATGCGAAGATGACGCGGCCTTTGCGGAACATCTTAAACGGCACCTTATCCTGGCCGTTCCCGGCTCCGGTTTCGGCAAGCCGGGATGGTTCCGCCTTGCCTACTGTGTGGACGAAGCGATCATCACATCCTGTGAACCGGCGTTCAGGAAGGCCGTAGAATCCTGGTAAGACATGCAGGAACAACCCGTAAAAAAGATCGTCATGGCGGTGGATGATATGCCGCTTAATCTTGCGGTTATCAGAAATGTCTTGTCCGGTAAGTACGATGTCCGGCCCGTTAAATCCGCGAAAGTAGCTTTAGAAATGTTAAATACGATAAAGCCCGACCTGGTCCTTTTGGATATTGAGATGCCGGAAATGTCGGGCATTGATTTTTTGGTTCGGATGAAAAGCAATCCTGAACATTCCGCATATAAAGATATTCCGGTTGTCTTTGTTACCGCCCACACCACAGAAGATATGATTACCAGGATAATGTCCGGCGGCGCCCGCGATTATATCGTAAAACCCTTTGAGCCCGGTACGCTGCTGAAAAAAGTCGGTTCCCTGCTTGACGGCAAAGAAAATTCCGGCGGCTAAATGAAGATACGCGGGGTATGGGCCATCGCATTCCGGCCGGGGAGGATGTCCCTTGCGGGATTTTTCGGTTCTGCATTGCTGCTCTTGATTCTCCCTGGCTGCGTCCCGGTGTATTCCGGGGGGAAACCTTTTTACATCAACCTGAACGATTATCCCCTGTACGTAAAAAACGGTTTTGATCCCGCAGACATTACCGGCATTCCCGATCCTTCAGGCAAATCCTGGCAGATAACGGAATCTGCGGACCGGACCGGTGCGGCAAAAATTAAATCCCTGGGGCTGCCCGGTATGCCCCCCCGCCGTTTTCTTTCCCCCTTCAAAGAAAAAGTGCGGGAATACACCATGACGATACCCTTTACCGTAGGAACAGAACAGTTTGAAGCGATAAACGGGAAAAGGCCCCTACAGCCGGGAATCTTCCTGGCCGCGCTGGGAGACAACTGGGAAATATTTCTCAACGGCACGCTGATTAAGTCCGAAATCCATCTGGACGAAGGGGGGCAGATCAAGTCCGGCAGATCCTGGCGGTATATTTCACTGCCCCTGGACCGGTCTTTGTTTGTCCGGGGCGCCAATACCCTGGCCTTCCGCATCATCGGCATGCCCCATTCCGATGTAACGGGACTATGGTACCGGGAACCTTATTACTTTGACGAATATCAGACCATTCAGAAGGTTCACAGCGAAACCCTGGCTATGGCCGTCTGCGGAATCTATTTTTTTGTAGGGCTTTACCATTTTTTGCTTTTTTTAAGCCGGCCCCGGGACCGGTACAACCTTTACTATTGCTTTCTTTCGGTCTGCCTGGGGATCTATTTTTTTCTAAGAAGCAACGCGTCCTACGGTTTTATTCCAAACTCCGACATTGCCTTCCGCCTTGAATATGCAAGCCTCTATATGGTGATATCCCTGCTGCCGATTTTTTTGGAACATCTGAATTTCGGAAAAACGACAAAGATCAGCCGGGTTTGCGGGGCAATCAGCCTTTTGTTTACCCTCGCCCAGGGGATACTTCCCAATATCTTCGGGGACGAGCTCCTGCGCGTATGGTGGGGATTGGCCCTCTTTGAACTTGCGTACACCATCGGGTACGACATGGCGTACGCGTTTATATGCGATGTCCGTGCACGGTTAAGGGCCGCCGGGAATCGCCGCCTGCCGGTAATTTTCCTGAAGTCCCTGGTGGAGACGCCCCTGGGCAATATCATTGCCGGCGTCTTTATCATGTGCGCCGCATCGTCCGTGGATATTGCCAACAGCATCTTTTTTCAATACGGCATTGTCAACTACAGCCGTTACGGCCTTTTTATTTTTACAATTACTACCACCATTATTATTGCCCGGCGTTTCGGCAGCCTGTTCCGCCGGATCGATGAAATGAACGTGCTGCTGGAAAAATCGAATCTCAGCCTGGAAGATACGGTACGGGAGCGGACCCGGGAACTGGAACAGCAGACCGAAGTGGCAAAATCGGCATCCCGGGCTAAAAGCGACTTCCTGGCCCGGATGAGCCACGAAATTCGCACCCCCCTTAACGTCATCATGGGCCTTTCTGAGGTGGAGCTTCAGGGAGAGCCGGCCGGCCGGACCAGGCTTAATCTGGATAAAATTTACCGTGCCGGTTCCCATTTGCTGGAAATTGTCAATGATATTTTGGATATTTCAAAAATTGAATCGGGGAATTATGAAATTATTCCGGCGGAGTACGAATTTTCCGGCATGATCAGTGATACTATCCAGCTTAATATTATACGGATCGGTATAAAACCCATTAAATTCAGGCTGGAAATAGACGAAACCATCCCTTCAAAACTCTGCGGGGACGAACTGCGGGTAAAGCAGATCCTCAACAACCTCCTGTCCAATGCGTTCAAGTACACGGAAGAAGGGGAAGTTTGTCTGGAAATTGGATGGGAGCGCCGGGGGGGCAAGGCCCTGATTCATGTTACCGTCCGGGACACCGGGCGGGGTATCCGTACCGGGGACCTGGGAAAGCTCTTTTCCGATTATACCCAGCTTGACGCGGCGGCAAACCGGCACATTGAAGGGACCGGGCTGGGGCTTTCCATTGCCCGGGGCCTGGTGGAAATGATGGGAGGAACCATCGGCGCGGAAAGCGAATACGGCAGGGGCAGTGTGTTCCGCCTGGAACTGCTCCAGGAAATCGTCAGCGAAAACCCCATCGGCAGGGAGCAGGTGGAACTTTTGCAGAATTTCCGCTTTGTTGAAGACCGGAACCGGAACCGGGGAAACCTGCTGATCCGTTCCCATATGCCCTACGGGAAGGTACTGGTGGTAGACGATCTGGAAACCAATCTGGATGTAATGGGGGGCCTCCTGATGCCTTACGGCCTTGAGGCGGACATGGTAACAAGCGGACAGAAGGCGGTGGATGCGATACGGAACGGGGAACCCCGGTACGACCTGGTGTTTTTGGACCACATGATGCCGGGGATGGACGGAATTGAAGCGGTACGGATCATCAGGAACGAGATCGATACCGAATATGCCCGGACCATACCCATAGTTGTTCTTACCGCCAATGCCATTGCGGGCAATCAGGAAATGTTTTTGAGCAGCGGTTTTGACGATTTTCTTTCAAAGCCTATTGATATTAAACAGTTGGACATGATTCTGAACCATTGGATCCGGGACAAACAGAGTGAGGGGACTCTGCGGGATGCGGAAGCTCAGGGGGGGCCGGGGAACGGTGGTACGGAGGAAAATTGGATTCAGGGGCATCCGGTCGAAGGCATTGACCTTGCCGCGGTCAAGACCCGTTACGGCGGCGGAGAGATCGCCTACATGCCCATCGTTAAATCCTTTGTCCTCCACACGCCTTCTTTGCTGGAAAACATGGAGACCCATCTGGAGACTTCCCTGCCGGACTATGCGATAGAAGTTCACGGCCTTAAAAGCGCCTGCAACGCGGTCTGCGCGCCGGAACCCGCTGCCCTGGCACAGGAACTGGAGCAGGCCGCCCGGCAGGGGGATATTGATTACCTCCGGTCCCGCCACGGGGAACTTATGGACCGGCTCCGCCTTCTCTTGGACAGGCTGGCATCTTCCCTTGACGCATGGGATACCCGGCAGCCGCCTTCTGAAAAGGAGGAGCGGGAAGAACCGGACAAAGAACTGCTGCGCCGGTTATCTGCCGCCGCCGGGGAATACAACTCCGGCAAGGTTGAAGAACTTCTTGCGGAACTGGAACAGTACCGGTACAGAGAAGGGGAAGAACGTATCCGGCAGCTTAGGGAACAGGCGGAATCCTTTAACTACGAAGCCATGCTCCGGCTTTTGGCGGTTTGAGCGGCTCCCGTGTCAGAATGAGCCGCCCGTTCGCGTCAAGTTTAGCCTAAAGGCTATGGACCATCACTTCCAATCAATTAGATTGAATCTCCGCCAGGAAGGCGGCGTATTGAGCCTTGAATGCCTGCGTTACTTTGTCAATACCGGCAGCTTTAAGTTTGGCGGTAAATTCATCGTATTTTGTGAGGGTTTGACTGCCAAAGACGCCGCACTGAAAACTGTTGTTATATTCTTCAATCAATGACGAGATGACAGGCCATTCAGTGCTGAAATCGGTGGAATCAACACTAAAACCGTCCATTAGGGGCTGCCAAAGTTTCGCGGTGAAGGCGTTTTCCATTTCGATCCGCCGGGGATCCGTATCGGAGGCATAGCCTCTCCGGATTCGCTCGGGATTTCGCAGAGCCCACGTCCAGTTATCCCAGGCATAATCTGCAGCCTCGGGGCCGTCAGCGGCCTCATTTTCCCTTATCAGGACATAATGCCGTCCTTCGATTCCGGCCATAAGTAAATTTTGCAGGGGAATATTGTTCTTCATAAGATCAAGGACAAGGGCCGCACGTTCGGGATTCTTCGAAGCGCTGGTAATGGCAAACATATTATTACTGTAGACTTCCGCGCTGGAAGGCGTTGCCGGAGAAAGATCGTAATAACCAGGCATACCTACGCCGTTCCCGGCCATTTCCTTTCCCGCGTCAAACACCGAACCGTTCCAATACATCGAAGCGCTCTTGCCCTGTACAAAGCTGTCCCGTTGGGGAATAGTGTTGTTCATCACATTCCTGCTCCATACATTGTGGGCTGCCCAGTCCGCCATTTCCAGAGCGTATTGTTTATACCAGGGGCTGCTATACAGAAAATAAAGATCATCAGGCGATGCTTCTTTTTTGCCGCTCATATCCCATACATAATAAATTGGGCCTGAAGACCATTTTACATTCTGCGCTTCCAGATAAGTCCACATGAGCTCTATAGTACTGGCAGGGGCGGCATAAGCCTGAATGCCGGTTTCCCTGGATGCGACCGTGTAAACATAATTGCGGAGATCGCTCCAATTCTTGAGCTCAGGCAGGCCGTACTTGATGCGAAGATCGTCCCGTATACCGGGGAACTTGTATTCCACATTAATGTCGCCGGCAGGAACCGCATACACTTTTCCTCCGCTCCGCGCCTGATACCAGGAAATTTTCGGCTGGGAAACCCAGGTCGCCGGCATCCATTCCTGTATAAACTGGTCGGTGAGTGCACGGAATGATCCCTTCGCTGCTTCCTGCTCATAGTTGTTCCAGGGGGCCGCATGGATAATATCTACATCTTCACCCGAGGCGAGGACAAGGGGATACTTGTCGGTGAGCTCCGCCCAGGAAATAAAGGTCAGTATTACTTCTGTATTGAGCAGGGGTTTGAAATACTGATTGTTGGCCATACCCATAATTTCATCTATGTCTTTGGCAGGATCACCTATCATATAAACATAAATCTTTTTTTGCTGAGTAAGATCATATTTTTCATAGATCCCCGCGGCCTTAAACCTGCCGGCTGCAGATGTTTCTGAAGACCTGTTTCCGCCGGCAAAGGCGGAGACGGCAATCAGGCCGGCCAATACAGTCATTACAATTTTTTTCATTTTTACTACCTCCAAAAAATATATTTGACGTACACTTTTTCAGTGTTTACATCCATAATAAATTATCCGCCGTTACCCCTTGACTGATCCTATCGTCAACCCCTTAACAAAATATTTCTGCACAAACGGATATGCCATAAGCATGGGTCCGGTAGCGACAACTGTCATCGCCATCTTCATGCTTTCCATTGGCACCGTGATCAGCGGCAGGCCTGATTTCTCGGCGATACGCTGCATCGCCTGAGCGCTGTTAAGCAGGTTTTGCAGGTAATACTGCAGTGTGTACAAATCCTGCCGGCGGGTATTGATGAAGAGCATACAGTTATACCAGTCGTTCCAGTAGGCCAGCGCGGTAAACAGGCCTATTGTCGCAAGAAGTGGCGTACAAACCGGCAGCATTAAGCGAAAATAGACCGTAAAATCATTGGCTCCGTCTATTTTCGCCGACTCAATAATTTCAAACGGAATGGATTTAAAATAGTTTTTTGTAATGATCATATTCCAGACAGAAAACAGGCTGGGTATTATCAGCGCAACAACGTTATTGGTAAAGTGCAGAGTTCTTGTACAAAGAATATAGTACGGTACAAGACCGCCGTTAAACAGTGTCGTAAAATAAAAGAAAAAGCTTACCGGATTGCGGAAATAAAAATCCCGCCGGCTCAGAACAAAGCCGGCCATTGTTACCAGGAACAGGGCGGCGAAAGTGCCAACTGCCGTTACAAAAACAGTAACTCTGTAAGAATTGATGATATGGTCAGGGTTTTTTAACAGCATACCGTAACCTTCAAAAGATATCTTCCTGGGATAAAAATAATAGCCTTCCCGGATAATAGTGCCTTCATCAACAAAAGAATTTACCAGAGTAAGGTAAAACGGGATAAGGCATATAGACGCGAAAGCAAAGAGCAGAATATAACCTATGATATAAAAACCGATCCGATCGGCGGTAATCTTTTGTTTTCCTGCAATAATTCCTGCGTTCATGTTATGTACGTCCTAAAATAAAGTATAATCAGGCTCAATTTTTTTTACGGCAAAATTGGCCAGAATGACAGTAATAAAACACAGCACACTCTGATAAAGCCCGGCGGCGGCGGCCATGCCCATGTTTGGAGAATTCACCATGGAACGGTAAACGAAGGTATCAATAATATCGGTGGCTTCAATTAAAAGCTGTGATCTTCCGGTAATTTGGTAGAACATACCAAAATCACCCCGAAATATCTGACCGATAGCGAGGAGAAGCATAATTACCATTGTTGGGCGCAGGTACGCGAGCGAAATATGCCATATACGCTGCCAAATATTCGCTCCGTCAATTTCCGCCGCTTCAAGCATCCCCTGATCCATTCCGGTTATGGAGGCCAGGTAAATAATAGTACCGTATCCGGTCTGTTTCCACAGGCGCACTATCACAAGAAACAGGGGGAATTTTGAAGGGTCCCCGTAGATGTTTATCCGCTGGATTCCAAGCTGGGTTAGTACAGTATTAACAACGCCCGTTTCGTAACCAAAGATGCTCAGGATGATAGCGGCTATAACGACCCATGATATAAAAAAAGGAAGGAATGTCATTGATTGCAGGGTTTTTTTGAATCCTTTAAGAGGAAGTTCACTGATAATAATAGCGAAGCCAACTTCACAGATCATCCCGAGTGATATAAACGCAAAATTGAAGGCCAAAGTATGGATAGTCAGGGGTAAAAGCTTGTTTGAGACGATCATGTAAGTAAAGTTTTTTAATCCTGCCCAGGGACTGCCGAACATGCCAAGCTGGGTTTTGTATTCCTTGAACGCTACGATGATCCCGCCCATAGGCACATACGAAAAAAGGATTACAAAAGCGATGCTGGGCATAAGCATGAGCCACATAATCCGGTTTTCATAGAGTTTTCGGGCAAAAGTTTTCTCTTTTATCATGCAGTGCCTCCTTCGGCGTTACCCAATCGTAAAAGTGATCGTTTCATCCTCCATAGCATCAGCGGAAAGGACGAGCCTTGCCGTGCCTTTTTTAAGGCCGCGTATAACACAGAGAAGTCTGCCCGCGAAAAAGCGGCGTTCAGCCGCATAGGCGCCGGAACCGAAGGGGGTGTTGTCAACCAGGTTTCCGTTATCAAGGCCCAGCAAAACAATGGAACCGCCGCCGGCGCCTTCTACATGCGCTTTTATCAGGGTGTCCGCTGTTGGCACCGGCATTCCTTCATTGTCCAACACGCTGATTTCTACATGGGCAATGCCGTATAAAGGAAGCGCCCCCGTGTCTGCCTCTGCCCGAAGCCGTACCGGAATTCCTGTTGTTTTAACAACGCGCTCTATTACCGCCCGGCCGTCTTTGCAGCCCACCGCACGAAGTTCACCCGCTTCGTAAGGGACATCCCATGAAAGATGGAGATCGTGTGTCGTCGGCCTCGTGTTCCGGGCCAGAATATTCCACGCGCCGGCATGGCCCACATTCGGACAATCATAGCCCTTCGTCCCGATAAGGCGTCCGTTCAGGTAAAGGCTTACCTCGTCGCAATCGGTATAACCGATAACCGTGATAAACTCCCCTTCATGACCGGCCCAGTTCCAGTGCGGGCAGATATGCAGGGTCGTATCGTTCTTGTTCCAAATACTGCGGAAATAGTAGAAGGTATCCTTGGGAAAACCGGCCGTGTCGATAGGGCCGCTTCCCGCGCCGTGCGCCGGCCAGTGTGTCTCGCCGAGATAATCAATACCTGTCCAGAGATAATCACCGGCGACAAAATCCCGACTCGCCGTATAACGCCACAGGAATTCGTGGTTGAGAGTAAGCCGGTCATAGGACGGCATAAAGGGGTTCCCGGTGTTTTTTTCATAGTTACCGCGTATGCCGCCCGCTGAAGGATTTTCCGTACCAAGGAAACGCCGTGCGGGAAATTTCCGCCGGTCCTCGTCGTAGAGTGTTTCGGCACGCATTCCCCAGCGCGCCGTATAGTTATACCCGGCAACATCGAGAGCGCACTCAAACTCCTCACAGGTACGGAACTGTTCCGGCGAAGCGATATTGTCCATTGCGCTCGTTACCATTCTTGTGGGATCTTCGTGATGGCAGAGATCCTTCAAACGGTAAAGGATGCGTATACCTTCAAGCGTTGATTGTTCCGGTATCTCGTTACCGATACTCCAAATCACAACACTTGGATGATTCCTGTCACGGCGGAGCATCGATAAAAGATCCGCATCGGCGTTTCCCGTAAAAAACTGTCCATAACCATAGGCGAAGTTGTTTGTATAACCATACTCGGCGCTCTTGAATTTGGTGAGCTGCCATTCATCAAAAGCCTCGTCCATCACAAGAAAGCCCATCTCATCGCAAAGGTCCAGAAATTCCGGCGCGGGAGGATTGTGGGCGCAGCGGATACCATTACAGCCCATATCCTTGAGTAAAGTAAGCCGGCGTTTCCATGTTTCACGATAAAAAGCCGCGCCGGTAAGTCCGCCGTCATGGTGGAGACACATGCCTTTGATTTTTACTTGAACGCCGTTGAGCAGGAATCCTTTTTCCCTATCAAAGTTTACGGTACGGATGCCGCTGCGCGTACATACCTTATCGATCACTTTACCTTTCAATAAAACACTTGTTTCAACGGTATACAGATATGGATCCCCGACACTCCAAAGGCGCGGGTTTTTGATCTGGGGACATACTGTGGTTACCGCGTGGCAACCCGGCTCTATATGAAGAGCGGAAGCATCGCACACTGCTTCATTGCCAACGGCATCAAAAATGTGATGCTCTACGCCGGCATCGACTGCTTCACCGCTTTGGTTGTGGACTGCTGCCTGAATCTGAATCCGTGCTTCGCCGTTATTATTATACAGTCCGTTACAAGCGGCAAAGACTCCGTTATCCGCGATGTGAACGGCGGCGTGCCTGATAAGCCATACATTGCGGTAAATACCTGAACCGGTATACCAGCGGGAATTGGGCTGCATGGAATTATCAACACGAACAGCGATAATGTTTTCCCCTGTAACAAGAAAATCAGTAATATCAATGGTAAACTGGCTATAACCATAGGCCCGCCCGCCCGTCTTTATCCCATTTACATAGACGGTGGAATTCATAAAAATTCCGTCAAAGCGGACAGCAATACGGGAACCGGCAGAGATATCGTCATCGTGAATATGCAGCTTCTTGCGGTACCAGCCGATCCCGGTTACTGCGTAACCTCCGCCCCCTCCTGACGGCGCATCCTGCGCGACCGGATACTCTATCCCCCAGTCATGGGGGAGTACAAGCAATTTCCATGCGGCGTCGTCAAAACCGAGTGCGGCATAGAGATCTGCCTCCCCGTCTTTGTGCAGAAATTTCCAGGCATTGTTCCATAACTCAGCCGGCATTTTCAACTCCAACTGTTCGTATTGGTATTAGTGTATAAACAGATGATCTTGCTTTAACCCTGATAAAGTTTAACTGGAGATTAAACCGGACTGGGGAATAAAGAAACAGAATTACTAAGCTAACATAGTTATCGGGGGGGGGGGGGGGGGGGGGGTAAAAGAATTTCCCTTATGCATGATTACATAGTATCATGTTTTTTTATGTCTGTCAATAGTTTTGTTGCGTTAATTTGTAATTTATTCGCAGCGGGGTCTAATACCCAAGAACCCGCTGCGCGGTGGGCTATAGGCCGGGGATGCGCCCAAAACAGGAAATCCGCTGTTACAATGGCGTTCGGCTCTTACCGGCCCCTTACTATCTCTATCACCTCCCGGACGCTCAAGCCCTCCCGGTTGTGCCGGGCCCCGATGTCCCGCAGGGTAAGGCTCCCTTTGGCGGGAATGGCCACCCAGGGGATTCCCTTTTTTTCCGCCTGGACAAACTGGCGGATCAGGGCCTTGCCGCCGGTCCGGCCTTCCGGGCCTTCAAGCAATACCTCGCAGGGGATTCCCGCGGCGCGGAATTCCTCCGCCAGGGCCTGCCTGCGCCCGGCCTCCCGTTCCTCCCCGCCGGCCACGGCCAGCGCCGCGTAGCCCCGGCGTTCCGGCAGTTTCCCCAGGCTTTCCAGGGCCGCCGTCAGCCGGTCCAGGCCGATGGAAGAACCCACCCCGCTTATCCGGTCCCCGGAATAAAGCCCCGCCAGGTTGTCGTAGCGGCCCCCGGAACAGACCGATCCGATAGCGGGGTCTTCGTCCAGAAAGGTCTCGTACACAATGCCGGTGTAGTAATCCAGGCCCCGGGTAATTGAAGGGTCCAGGACAAAGCAGTCCCCGGTCCCCGTGTCTTCCATGCAGGAACGCAGCAGTTCCAGCCGCTCCGATTCAGGGGAAGGCCCCCCGGACAGTTCCGTCAGGGTACGGAGAATCTCGCCGTAGCTTCCCCGGCAGCCGGTAAACGCCAGTATCCGCTCCGCTGCCTCCCTTCCGGCAAATTCCGCAAGGAGTTTCTCCGTCTCCTCCCCGCCAATCTTGGCCAGCTTGTCCACAGTCCGCAGAATCTCTGCGGACCTGTCCGCTGCGCCGATACGGTTCAAAAAGGTATTAAACAGCCCCCGGTGGTTCAGGTGGATCGTTACCCCAAGCCCCAGGGCCTTAAACGTATCCCGCATCACCAGAAGAATCTCAAAATCCGCCGCCGCGCTCTCGCTTCCCACACTATCAATATCGCACTGGGTAAATTCCCGGTACCGGCCCCGCTGGGTATTTTCCCCCCGCCAGACCTTGGCAA
>JAIRXT010000118.1 GCA_031268125.1 Treponema sp.
TACCTGGCCATGAACATGAATACAGCCAATGATTTTGTCTACGAATGTTATTACCGCCAAAACAACCGGCTCTGGGCCGTAGATTTTTGGGGGTACAGGATTGCTGGCGGCGCGTACACATCGGGGGAATCAAACGAAGTCCGCGCCCGGCTGCTGCTTGATGACAGCGGCCTGGTCTACGAAAAAAACGCTCAGTTCTACTGGTCCCGCGATATTATTGGAAACGCGGGCAACAAAGGGGAAAATATCCCGAAGCCGCCGCCCTAACTCCACTCGTGGTAGGGCGATTCCTTTCCCGCCCAGTCATCCATCTTCCGCAGACGGCGGGACATGTCCCGGGCCAGGTTCATCACGATAATGGCAAAAACTTTAACATCCTGCTTGTACACCTCGTAGAGGGCTTTGTTGGAAAAGCTGACGGCCTCTACTTTTTCCAGGGCCCGGACCGTGGCGGCGGAGGGCATCATATCCAGAACTTCCATCTCCCCCACCGTGTCCCCTTTCATAAATTCCACCAGCACCAGGTTGTTCTTGATCACCGCCACCCGGCCGGAAACAATAAAAAAGACCTGCCCGTTTTTATCGCCCTCCGTGATCAGGTCCTGCCCGGCCTCATAGGATTCGTGTTTCATCAGGGGGAAGATTACATCGATCTGTTCCTGCATAAGGCCCCCAAAAAGGGAATACCTTCGTAATTCAGACGATTCGATCATGAAGCGCCCCCTGTTCTGGGACCGGCGCGGCTTCCGCCGAAGCACGGAATTTCCAGCCCCTGTTGGCGGGGTAAAGAAGACCCGCCAGGACATACACCCCAAGACCCACCGCCAAAAGACCGGAAAATCCGCTGGAAACCGCAAGGACCTTGGCCAGGGCGCTGCCGGCTACGGAAAGCCCCCCGTTCATCCCCCAGGCCCAGGGCAAAAGATGGGGCTTGTTTTTTTGCAGGGTATCAAGGCCGTTGGGGAAGGGAACGCCCATAAAGAAAGCCACCGGGGCAATAATAAGCGCGGAAATAAATATCCGTTTAACAAGGGACGCTGAATGATAGGGGGCCAAAAAACCAGTCAGGCCCAGGATGTAAAACAGAATTCCCCCGGCAATTATTGCGCAGGCCAGGGGCACCACAAAGGACCGGAATTTTTTCAACGGGGCGGAACAGAGATTCCCCAGGGCGGAGAAGATCAGCATGACCGTAATAACAATACTGGTGGAATAGGTGGGGTTGGAAAGAAATACCCCCAGCCTTTGAATAAGGTAAATCTCTATAATCATATACCCCAGGCCCAGGCCGGCGTAGTAAAAGATAATACCCACGGCGCTACCGGGGTTTCTAAAAAGGGTCTTCCTGCGGCCGATAATGGGAATAACGATAACAATAAATCCAAAGAGACATGCCTGAACCAGCATACCCAGAAGCAGCAGATATCCCCATTCCTCGGAAATATCCTCCATCTGGTCCAGGTATATGGGCAGATTGCGGAGTTTGAGGAATGCCGAATAATAGGGCCGCTCGTCCCGTATGGGGCGGATATCGAAAATATACTGATCCTCAATTTCCGCGGCCTTCCCCGCAAAAAACGCGGGGATAGCCGCCCGGTACATATCGGCGTTAGTAAAACTTTCTACGGCGGCGGTCTCCTCTCCTTCAAAATGCTGATGGTAGGCCCCCATTAAAATATCTATGTCCCGCATGGGCAGTTCCGTATCCGGCACATAAAGCTGCTCAAACGAACGGGTCTTTACAAAATTATTAAGATCGTAAATTTCCCCCTCCGTAAAGGGGCCGTTCTTTACCAGTATTGTGGAGGTAGACATGAAAAGCCCAAAGGAATAAAGGCATTTTTCCGGTTCCTCCATGCCGGAATCTTTCATGGCAGTAATAATACTGTTCAGCAGTTTAAGTACGTTCCGGGGCGGGTTAAGGCGGTCCCACACGGTAACGGAAAGCACTCCCCCTTCCTTAAGGCTGGAAAAATAATCCTTAAAAGCTTCCACGGTAAATTTAAAATCTTCATGGACGGCATAACCGCCGGAATCCGACAGGCCGATGGAATCCACCAGGCTAATCTCCACCAGATTGTACTGCCCGGCATGATCCAGGCACCAGGACCGGCCTTCCCCCTGGATCACCTTGATCTGTTCCGTGTTAAGCAGGTCCCCGGTAAAACGGACGATGTTGGGGTCTTCCTTCAAAAGCCGGATCATCTCGGCGGAAGGTTCCACAATGTCGATGTTCCGGGCCCCCTTGTACCGGGCTACCTGGGCGTTAATGCCGCCGCTCAGGTTTACCAAAAGCACATCGGGGTTTGCCAGCATGACATAGGGCGCGGCCATAGGCAGGTAATCCATATAGGACTGCTCATTTTCGCGGAGACTCCCCATAACCCCGATGGGGCCGGAACCGTCCACAAAGAGGCCCCAGTACACCTGGGAAGATATGGGAGCGTTCTGCAGGGCCGCCATGTCGGAAAGTCCCGGCGCAAAGTGAAAGTACCGGGACGCGTAAACATGGTACTCCCCGCCGGGACTGTAGGAATGGTGTACCAAAAGGGAATCCGGGTACTTCCGTACATAGCTTATGGCCTTGTAGTCGGAAATCCGTATATCCCCCCACAGAAAAACACACAGGAGGGAACCCAGCGAACTGAGTACCAGGCCGCCCAGATGGGGCCAGGGAAACCGGCCGGTTCCGGTTTCCGGGTCCCGTTCTATACTGGCAAAAATGGCCGCAACGATTGAAAGCCCCAGAATAGGGAGAATAAGATAGCGGGGGGGAAGAAAAAACATAAAAGCAATGATGAAAAACCCCCCTATGCCGGAACCAACCATGTTCCAGAAGTAGAGTTTTTGTATCTCGTCCCGCAGGGCAATAAAAGCTACACCGGTAAAGGCGGCAATTACAAAAAAGGGAAGGCCGTAAACGATGTAGTAAGCCCCGATAAACCAAATTTGCCGGGAATCGGTGGCAAGAAAAACCGGGTTAAAGGGAATAAGCTGGGCAACGATGGCGGCCCCCGCCATAAGCAGGGGCAGGCTGATGGCGCAGACCGCCATGACGGGACCGGAATGGGCGGCAATCCAGTCATCCAAAAAGGTGATGATGATCCCCGAAAGCCCTACCCCCAGCAGGGCGGTAGAGATTACCAGGGCGCCGAAGTTCGACCAGCCGCCAACAGAAAAAATCCGTATCACAAAGAGTTCATAAGATATATCCGCAATAGAGATAAAAAACAGGGCGGCAAATTTGGCATGTTTCATATAACCATTATACTCCTAACCAGCCGGGCTGCGGAAGGTTATCCTGGGTCATGGCTGAACTTGATCCGCAACGGTCCTCCGGGGGGCCGGGTACACGATACGGGTCAAGTTTAGACCTGGCGCCTTTTCATTTTGGTTAAAATGAGAATTGCTGCAGCCCCTTTTCCAGCCCTAGGTGAGGAATCCCGGTTCGGCATATAATAACCGGATTATGAGATTGTCCGCTGTCCGGGAGCCGGTTCGTCTTTTGCGCGTTTTTGGGCCCGGTGTCTTATCCGCCCTTGTACTCCTTACGGCTTCCGCCTGTTCCGGCCGGCTGGGCTGGGGGGTGCTTCTATGGTCCGCCGAGGAACCGGCTATATTCTCGGGGACGGTGCTCCCCGTGTATATCAGATCCAATATCGACAAGGTGTGGGTGCTGGGTATTCCGGAGAGCTACCGGAACGGGAAGGACAGCCCGGATAAATTTGAGGTTCCCCTGTCCCATTTTGAACTGGCGGGGAGCAAAAAAAAGGCGGAGGCCCGGGCGCTGGCTATGGGGGACTACCGGCGGACCTACGCGGAAAATCTGCAGGACGGTTTGCCGATCAGGAACAGCCCCGACAACAGCGCCCAACGGGTATACCGGCTTAGAAGCGCGGAGATTATCAAGATTCTGACCAAGGTAGAGGGGAATGCTGCGGTAGGGGCCACCGGGGACCCGCTGCCGGGGGAATGGTACCAGGTTATGACCGACGACGGCACTACCGGTTACTGTTTTTCCTACCGGCTGAAATTTTTTGAACACAGCGCCGGGCCGCTGGTGGTGGAAACCGAAGAACAGGCAGGAAAGCCGGATCCCGAACTGGACAGGGTGCTGTCCCTGACCTGGTCGGCGGAATCTTACGGGGCTATGGTGAATACGGGGCGTTTTAACCTGGAGGAACTTTCCCGGCGCTGGGGCTTCTTCCCCGGACAGGACACGGGGATGGCCCGGATCTACGTTCCCGATTTAGACCAGACGTTTCCCTATACGGCGATCAGGGCTGCGGGGAACCAGGTGTGGCGTTTTGAGGGGAGTTCTTTACAGATGAGTCTGCGCACGGATACCACGCTGGCGGTGCAGTTTACCAACGAAGGGGGCGCCCTGCGGACCCTGCTCTTTGTGGCGCTGGCGGCCGGGGTGGAAGACATTATCGTGCAGGAAAGCGTCCGCCGGGAGGAATTGCTGCGGAATTTCTACGAACAGGGGCCGGTTTTTACCAGCAATAACTACGGGACGCTGGCCCTGAATCCCGAAGGGACCTTTACCTGGACGGGCAGCCGGCTTTTGACCCCCCAGGTAATCCCCGCAGGCGCCCAGCAGAACGGTTCTATCGGCATGGATCTGTACCTGTCCGCCGGCCTCCTGCAGCGTTACGAGGGGGCTTTGACCCTGTACTTTAACGGGACTTCCCTCCCGGTGCGGTTCATGTATACCTTCGATACCCAGGGGTTGAGGATGGAGTATGCCCCGGATACCAGCATGGACAATAGCATGGTAGTCCGGCGGGCATCGTCCCCCATTGTAATCTACTTTTACCGGGCCGGGTTCTAAATGGCCTTTGTCCAGTTCTCCCGAATCTCCCTGGCCTTTGGGGACCGGGACATTCTTAAAGATGTAAGCCTCCACCTGGCCCCCGGCTCCCGGGCCGCCCTGGCGGGGGCCAACGGTTCCGGCAAAACTACGCTGATGAAGGTAATCTCCGGCATAATTCCCGCGGATTCGGGGGAGCGGGCCATCCAAAGGGGGAGCAAAATCTCCTACCTTCCCCAGTCGGGGATTGTCCACTTTGGAAAAACACTGCGGGAAGAACTGGAAAACGCCTACGGGGCAGTCCGGGAGATGCTGCTCCGCATGGAAGACGCAGGCAGGGCGCTGGAAAAGGCCCGCAGCGATGACGGCAAGACGGCCCTGCTTCTGGAGGAGTACCACCGGCTCCAGGAGGCGGTGGAAAATTCCGGCTACTACCGCCGGGAAGCGGATGTTTCCATGATTCTGCGGGGCCTGGGTTTTTCCGCCGGGGATGCGGACCGGGACACGGGGGAATTTTCCGGGGGCTGGCAGATGCGGATTGCCCTGGCCAAGGTCCTGCTGGAACGGCCGGACATTCTGCTGCTGGACGAACCTACCAACTACCTGGACATCGAAGCCCGCGGCTGGCTGGAAACCTGGCTGCGGGATTTTTCCGGCGGCTACCTCCTGGTATCCCACGACCGCTACTTTCTGGACGTAACGGTAAACGAGGTCTACGAGCTGTTCCGGGGGAATTTAAAGCGTTACGCGGGGAACTATTCGGCCTACGAGAAGATCCGGGATCAGGAACTGGAGGCCCTGGTTAAGCGCTACGAGGCGCAGCAGGAGGAGATTGCCAAGACCGAGGCTTTGATCCGCCGCTTCCGCTACAAGGCTACCAAGGCGGCCTTTGCCCAGGAGCTTATCAAACGGCTTGAGAAGACGGAGCGGATTGAAATTCCTGAAAACCTTAAACGGATCAGCATTAGTTTTCCCGCGCCCCCCCACGCGGGCCGGGTGGCCCTGAACCTGGCGGGGCTGGGCAAAAGTTACGGGGAACGGCGGATCTTTTCCGGCCTGGACCTGACGGTGGAATCCGGGGAGCGGCTGGTGGTGGTGGGCCGCAACGGGACGGGCAAGAGCAGCCTGCTGCGGATTCTTGCCGGGGTGGACGGCGATTTTGAGGGGAGCTTCCAGTACGGCACGGGAATTGCGGTGGGGTACTTCTCCCAGGATGGTATTGGGCTGATGGAGGGAGCTTCCCCCGGCCGGGCGGCCTCCGGGGGGGCGGAAGCTCCCGACGGTTCCCAGCAGCTTATCCGTTTTATCGAGGCGGAGACCCCCACCGCCCTGATTCCCCGCATCCGGGACCTGCTGGGGGCCTTTCTGTTCCGGGGGGACGATGTGTACAAACCGCTTGCCGTCCTTTCCGGCGGGGAACAGAGCCGCCTGGCCATGCTGCGGATGCTCCTTAAACCGGTAAACCTGCTGATTCTCGATGAGCCCACCAACCACCTGGACCTGCAATCCAAAGACATTCTCCTGGATACCCTGCGGGCCTTTAAGGGGACTATTATCTTTGTGTCCCATGACCGGGATTTTATGGAGGCCCTGTCCACCAAAACCCTGGAACTGGCCGGTAATCCGCTGTCCTCCGAAAAGGGCCCGGCGGCCGGTTCGGCGGCCCAGAGCCGGGTCCGCCTTTTCTACGGAAATTACGGTTACTACCTGGACCGGCTGGAGCGGGAAGCGGCCCTTCCCGCCGGGGCAAATCCGGCGGCGGACACGGCGGAAGGCGGGACAACCGGCGGAAGCCCGGACGATGCGGAGCCTCCCCCAAAAGAGGACCCCGCCCCCTCCCGGGAAAACGGCCCGGCTTCCGGTCTTCAACCGGTGATCCTTATCAAGGCGTCCCGGCGGCGGGAACAGGAGAAACAGCGGCAGACTCTTGTCCGGCGGCTGAAACGGCAGGAGGCGGAAATTCTGGCCGCCCTGGAAACCCTGGAAGCGGAAAAAACCCGGCTGGAAGGGGAACTGAGCCGCCCGGAAGTCTACTCCTCCGGGGAGAAAGCCAGGGCGGTACAGATGAAGCTTGGCGCCGTAATCGCAAAGATAAGCAGTAAAACTGCGGAATGGGAACAGATAACCGGGGAACTGTCCGCCGCAGGGGCCGCCTCATCCGAATAAACACAGAATAGAATTGTTCGATAACCAGAGGTTATCGAACAACTTCCTTAAAAAACTCTAGTTGACAAAATTCCATGAAGAAAGTATTCTCGCAAAAAAGGAGATTGTTAAACATGGCTTGGGGGGGGGGGGGGGGGGGGGGGGGGGGGGGGGGGGGGGGGGGGGGGGGGGGGGGGGGGGGGGGGGGGGGG
>JAIRXT010000154.1 GCA_031268125.1 Treponema sp.
TACACCTGGACCACCAACGAACAGCAGTACGCGCAGAAGGTTAATATTTCGATCACCTCCAACGATATTCCCGATATCATGGGGGTCAACAATGTCCAGCTTAAAATGATGCACGAGAACGGACAGTTGATGGACATGACCGATATTCTGTCCCAGTACCTTGCCCCCTTTACCCGGGATGTCATTTACCAGGATAACGGGGACGCCGTTAAATCCGCCACCTTCGACGGCAGACTCTACGCCATACCCCTTACCGGTTTCGGGCTGGGCAACGCCATGGTCCTGTGGGTAAGGACGGACTGGCTTACCAAACTGGGACTCTCCGTACCCACAACGCCGGAAGAATTCCTCGCGGTGGCCGAAGCCTTCGCCACAAGGGACCCGGACGGCAACGGCAGGCAGGATACCTACGGCCTTGCCGTATATAAGGACCTGTTCGATGGCGGTTTTGCCTGTCTGGAAGGTTTCTTTAACATGTACGGCGCGTATCCCCATATCTGGATTCCCAACGGGAACAACCTGGGATACGGCAGTATCCAGCCCGCGGCAAAAACCGCGCTGGGCGTTCTGCGGGATATGTACCGCCGGGGCCTTATCGATCCCGAATTCGGTGTTAAAGAGGCTCCCAAGGTGGCCGAGGATGTGATGGCCAACAGATTCGGCCTCATGTTCGGCCAGTTCTGGAATGCCGCGTGGATCAATTCCGGCAAGGTGGCCAATCCCGCGATGGAATGGGTCCCGGTTTCCATACCCTTCGGTCCGCAGGGTAAGGCTCAGATCCCCTTTGGTACCACCGGTTACGCGGTCATATCGGCCAAGTCCCGTAACCCCGAAGCGGCAGTCAAGATGCTCAACCTTCAGCTTGAAAAATCCTACGGCGCCACCGCGGAATCCACCCGCTTCAACATCACCCCCGACGGCTTCGGCCCCTTTGCCTACACGCCCCTTGCCGTTGAACCGGGGATGAAGAACTTCGACGCCGCCACGGCGGTTACCGATGCGGTTAACCGCAGAGACCCGTCCAGGCTCAACGATGAACAGCTTAACTACTACGAAATGAGCCTCAAGAGTCTTGCGGGGGATCACGACAACAACAACTGGCATCAGCTTAAAATGTTCGGCCCCGGTGGATCCCTCACGGTAATGCGGGGATATTGGGACAGCGGCAGGACGCAGGCGGACCAGTTCTTCGGGGTACCCACGCCGGCCATGACAGAAAAACTTTCGACCCTGAACAAACAGGTGCTGACCGATTATACCGGCATCATCCTGGGGGCGCCGCTGGACGCCAGTTGGGACAGCTTTGTCCGGAATTTCGGGACCCTGGGGGGAACCCAAATGACGGCGGAAGTAAACGAATGGTATAGGACACAGCAGTAATTTTTTAGCAGCCTGTAACAGGCTGCAAGGGGAGGGGGCCCGTCCCTCTCCCCTGCGTACCGGAGTTTTGAATGAAAAGAAAATATTTTAACACCTTTTCCCTGTTTTTAATGCTGCTGCCGGCCATGCTGCTGCTTTTTATCTATAACTATATTCCCATCGTGGGGAATTTAATGGCCTTCCAGCGGTTTAACCCGGTCCGCGGTCTCTTCAGGTCCCCGTGGACGGGCCTGGCGAATTTTCGCTATGTCTTTTCCATGCCCGATTTTCCGCAGGTTCTGTGGAACACTTTTTATATCGCCCTGCTCAAGGTAGCTACAGGGATTATCATTCCGGTCTTTTTCGCCCTGCTGCTCAACGAAATAGGATCGGTTTTTTATAAACGGCTTATTCAGACCATCATTTATTTTCCCCATTTTTTAAGCTGGGTTATCTTGGCGGGTATTTTGATTGATGTCCTTTCCCCTTCGCAGGGGGTTATCGGCCGGTTTTTTACGTTCCTCGGCTTAAAGCCCGTTTTTTTTCTGGGGGATCCCAAGGTCTTCCCCTATACCCTGGTGTTTTCCGAAAGCTGGAAGGAATTCGGCTTTGGTACGATTGTGTACCTGGCGGCCCTTACCGGCATCGATCCGAACCTCTACGAGGCGGCCATGATAGACGGGGCTAACCGCTGGCAGCAGACCCTGTACGTTACCATCCCCGGCATCCTGCCCATCGTTATGCTGATGGCTATCCTGAGCATGGGGAACATCCTCAACGCGGGCTTTGATCAGGTCTTCAACCTCTACAGCCCCCAGGTTTACAAGACCGGGGATATACTGGACACGGTCGTTTACCGTATGGGCCTGGTGGACGCCCAGTACGGCGTCGCCACGGCGGTCGGCCTTTTCAAGTCCCTTATTTCGTTTGTCATGCTTGCGGCGTCCTACGCCCTGGCTTACCGGTACACCGATTACCGGGTTTTTTAGGGGAGGAAACTGATGAAAAAACGTTCCGCCGGCCGGCGGATATTTGTCATTATTAACTATACGTTCCTGTCGCTGGTGGCCTTTTTATGCCTTCTGCCCATGCTGAACCAACTGGCCATTTCCTTTAGTACCGATGCGGCGGTTTCCACGGGGACGGTCGGCCTTCTTCCCAAAGAGCCGACCCTGCGATCCTACCTGTTCATGGCGCGGAAACCGGAGTTCTTTTCGTCCCTGGTCATCTCCCTGGAGCGGATTGCCCTGGCGGTCCCCATCAGCCTTGCGGTTTCGATACTGGCGGCCTATCCCCTGTCCAAACAGAACAACCAGTTTAAGCCGCGGAAATATATCATCTGGTATTTTATTGTGCCCATGCTCTTCTGGGGCGGCCTTATCCCCAGTTACATGGCGGTACGGAACACGGGGCTTATCAATACGATCTGGGCCCTGGTCATACCCGGCGCGGTCAATGTATTCAACATCCTTCTGCTTATGAATTTTTTCCGGAATATACCCCGGGAGCTTGAAGAAGCCGCCGTAATAGACGGGGCGGGGAACATGAGGGTTCTGGTATCGGTAATCCTCCCGGTTTCCGCACCGGTGATCGCCACAGTAACCCTGTTTTTCATCGTCAACCACTGGAATTCCTGGTTTGACGGACTTATTTATATGAATTCCCCCAGCAGGTATCCCCTGCAAACCTATCTGCAGACCCGGGTAATCGCCCACAACATGACGGCGATGGATTCACTGCGGGAGGTCCGGGAAATGTCCGCGGGGATTTCCGACAGGACGGGAAAGGCGGCCCAGTTGTTTTTATCCGCCCTGCCGATTCTGGCGGTTTATCCCTTTCTCCAAAAGTACTTTACCACCGGCATTGTCATGGGCAGTGTCAAGGGGTAGGTTTTTATACTCAATTCAAGTGAGGCACACATGAGCAAGATTGTTTTTATCGGAGCGGGATCGATGGTATTTACCCGGAATTTGGTCCGGGATATCCTGTCGTTCCCTGCATTTTCCGATGACCTTACCATCGCGCTGGTTGATATTGACCGGCAGAACCTTGATTACAGCAAAGCTGTGGTGGAACGGATCATCAGGGAAGGTCATTACGGGGCGAAACTTGTTACCTCCGCCAGACGGGAGGAAGTTCTGGAAGGGGCGGACGGGGTGCTTATTACCATCGCGGTGGGCGGTGAGGAAGCCACCCTGGTCGACGTGGGAATTCCGGAAAAATACGGCGTTACGGTCTGTGTCGGCGATACCCGGGGTCCCCAGGGCATATTCCGCTACCTCAGGACGATTCCCGCGATCATGGATATTATCCGGGATGTCGAAAAGTATTGTCCCCGGGCAATTGTCCTTAACTACACCAACCCCATGGCCATGATTTGCCGGACCATACAGCAGCTCAGCCCCGTGGTTACCACCGGTCTTTGCCACAGCGTACAGCATACCGCGGAGATGCTGGGAACCTGGATAGGGGCCCCCAGGGAGGAAGTAAGCTACCTCTGCGCGGGCATTAACCACCAGGCCCACTACCTTAACTTTACCTGGAAGGGTAAGGACGCCTACCCTCTGATCCGGGAGAAGATACTCAGCGACAAGGCCGTCTACGATTCCGAAAAGGTGCGGAACGAGCTTTTTCTCCACCTGGGCTACTATGTAACGGAATCGACGGTGCATAACAGCGAGTACAACCCGTGGTTCCGCAAGCGGCCGGAACTTATCAGGCAGTACCTGCCGGAAGATTCTACCCGTACCGCGGAGAAGATCCGCTGCTGGGTGGCGGCCTCCGCCGGAAAACGCAAGAACGAGATTGAAAAGTGGCTTGCCGATCCCCTGGATCTGAAGCGGGGCCATGAATATGCCGCCTCCATCTTCAATGCGATCTTCGGCGACGGGACTATTTTCGAATTTAACGGCAATATCCGCAATTTCGGCCTAATCGATAATCTGCCGCCGGGTTCCTGTGTTGAATCCCCCGTGGAAGCTTCCAAGGCGGGGCTCCGTTCCATTCATGTGGGCCCCCTGCCGCCCCATCTGGCCATTCTTAATACCGTTAACGCGCAGATAGAAGATCTCGCTGTGGAAGGCTATATCAACCGGGACAGGGAAAAGATATACTACGCCAATTACCACGATCCCCTGACATCGGCTCTGCTTTCCCTGGAGGAGATTCGCAAAATGACCGACGAAATGTTTGCCGCCGGTAAGGATTGGCTGCCGGTATAGGTTTCTAACTGCAGAAAACCCGTACTAAAACGGTACGCAAATACCTTTTTTAAGGAGGTCTGTCCATAATGTGTCTACATTATGGACAGACTCATATAACCGCGGCGATGTTACCGGTCCCGGTATTCCTGGGGGCTTACGCCGTATTTCTGCCTGAAGATGCGGGAAAAATAGGCGGGGGATTCGTATCCCACCAGCGCGGCAACCTGGTTGATTTTTCTCTCCGTCTCCCCCAGCAGACGGCAGGCTTCCTGCAGGCGAAAATCCGCAACAGCATCGCTGATGTTTTTCCCCGTCTCTTCTTTGAACCGCCGCGACAGATACGAAGGGTTCAGAAAAACCCTTTC
>JAIRXT010000230.1 GCA_031268125.1 Treponema sp.
TTTTTAGAGGAGTAATCATGGTAACACGGAATCCCTGTATCGCCCGGATCAAGGCGGGCTACCTGTTCCCGGAGATCGCCAAACGGCGGCGGGAATACGCGGCCGCCCACCCGGAAACGGCGCGGCCTGAGGCGCGGATTATCAGCCTGGGGGTGGGAAACACCACGGAGCCCCTGCTGCCCCACATCAACGCGGGGCTGGTGGAGGGGGCCCGGCGGCTTGGCACGGCAGAAGGCTATTCCGGCTATCAGGACGAGGGATTGCCCGCACTGCGGGAAAAGATCTCCCGGGTGTTTTACCGGGGGGGCTTTGGCATTGACGAAATTTTTATCTCCGACGGGGCCAAATGCGACATCGGGCGGCTCCAACTGCTCTTCGGTTCCGGCACGGCGGCGGCGGTGCAGGACCCCTCCTACCCGGTCTACGTGGACGGTTCGGTACTTATCGGGGCGGCGGGGGGCTGGGAAGGTTCCGGCTACGGGGGCATCGTCTACCTGCCCTGTACGGCAGAAAACGGCTACTTCCCCGATCTTTCCGCCCTGCCGGCCGACAGCCTTTTTTACTTTTGCTCCCCCAATAACCCGACGGGGGCGGCGGCCGGCCGGGACCAACTGGGGGCCCTGGTAAAGGCGGCCCGGGAAAAGGGAGTCCTGATTGTGTACGATGCGGCCTATGCGGAGTACATCCGGGACCCGGCCCTGCCCAAATCCATTTACGAGATCGAAGGGGCCCGGGAATGCGCCGTTGAGGTGAACTCCTTCTCCAAACCCGCCGGCTTTACCGGGGTCCGGCTGGGCTGGACCGTGGTTCCCCGGGAACTGCGCTACGGGGGCGGGGAAAGCGTAAACGCCGACTGGGCGCGGGTTACGGGGACCATCTTCAACGGCGCATCCAACATCGCCCAGGCGGGGGCCCTGGCGGCCCTGGACGACGAGGGCATCAAAGAGATGCGGACCCTCTGCGACTTCTACCTGGGAAACGCCGCCCTGATCCGGAAAGCCCTGGAAAATCTGGGGATTTCCTGCGTAGGGGGCGACAACTCCCCCTACATCTGGGCCGGATTCCCCGGCCGGGACAGTTGGGACGTATTCAACGAGATCCTGGAAAAGTGCCAGGTAATAACCACACCGGGAGCAGGTTTTGGACCGGCGGGGCAAAGTTTTATCCGTTTTTCCGCGTTCGGCCGCCGCTCCGATGTGGGGGAAGCAGCCGGGCGGCTTTCCCGCCTGTGAAAGGAGTCTGTATGCTTCGCCGGCTGCCGGGTTTTGCTCTTCTTTTCTGTATCTTTCCCGTCTTTGCCCAGGCGCCGGACCCCCAGGCGCTGTGGGACTATGTAGGATTCATCGGCCAGGGTTTTCGTCCCGAGAAGGCTGCCCGGATGCGGAACATCGCCAGGGAACTGGAACGGCGGGGGCAGCGGGAAGCCGTTCAGAGCATCGAAACCTACCTGCGGGGAAACGGCGGCACGGGCTGGGTCTACGTAGCCAAAGACGGCGCCAATTATATTATCACCAACCACCGGATTATCAGCCAGGCCGACGATCTTTCAATAACGTTTGAAAAACCGGACGGCAGGAAGACCGTCTATACCGGGCTTTCCATTGTGGCGGCGGATGAAAAAATGGACATTGCCCTGCTGGCCTTTGAAAACGGGGGACGGCCCTTTAGAACGGGACTTTCCCTGCTGGACCGGCCGCCGTGGGAGCAGGAAAGCGTCTACGCCGCAGGATTCCCCGGTAATCCCGCGGCCCGGCAGATTGACCGGGGAGCGGTTTCCGATCTTTACGTCCGTGTTCCCGGCAACGATGAATTTATGCAGATGGCCGGCCCTTATATCCGGCATACCGCCCCGGTAGACCCGGGAAATTCGGGGGGGCCCCTGCTGGCAATGGACTCAAAAGCGCCGGGCGGCTATGTTGTCGCGGGGATAAACACCCTGAGCGCCCGGGACCCGGAGGCCAACTACGCCATACCCATCGACCGGGTGGAAGATTTTTTGCAGGAAGTTCTGGAATACAGGGATAACCTTCTTACCCTGGAGGAGCGCCTGCTTGCCTTTACCCAGGGGACCTCCCGGTTATCGTACCAGCACATCGTAAAGTACCTTTCCAACAGTTTTACCGCGGAAAACGCCGAATCCGCCGTCTTGCTGACGCTTGAAAACGCCCCCGGACCCGTTATCGAGAACATCATGCGGACCTTTGTCTATTCGCCGCTGGAGGGGATACGTTTGGCGGCGGCATGGGCTGTGGAGAATTTTTTACAAAAAAGACGCACGCTTGATGTGGAAACAATACAGATGATCGATCAGGAGCATTACCAGGTGGGTTTCAGGGAGTCCGGCATACCGGACGAATGGGTAAAAGAGTACGGCATCTGGCGAATCCGGCGTTTCGGCGGGTTAACCGTGGGAGCGGAACCGGCGGACAATGAAAGCCCGCCGGCAGAGGAATCCCGGCTGCGGACCGCGTATCTGTTTTCCCTCTCGGCGGGTTACGGCTATATACCCGATACAGGTCATGCCCTGACGGCGGATTTCAACCTACATCTGCGGTATATCGGCCTTGGCACACGAATCTACTACGGGGGAATCTCCTTCCTGCGGGGAGAAGGCGCCCTGGGGCTTTACCTTCCTATCCGCGTTAAAGAGCGGTTCGGCATCACTCCCTTTTTGGGGGCCGGGGTGGGCTTTGTCTGGAAAGACAAAAACGAACCGGACACCGGCATTACCAGCCTAAACAGCGCAACAAAGACCTTCGGTATGTGCATATCCGGCCAGGGGGGGCTCAGGATGACCAGCTCCCTGACGCCGGGATTTTTTCTACAGGGTATGTACCAGTATAACTACGAACTACAAGCCGGGACGAACATGCCCCACGCCTTTACCGTCAGCATCGGCTACGGGCTGTAGCCCCTACTGGACCACATATTCGGCGCCCCTTTCATCCAATACCTCCAGGGACGAAAGGGCCAGGTACAGGTAGGGGTAGCCGTCTTCTTCGTAGAAACCCAGATTTCCCGTCGCTTCCACCCAGTCGTCCTCGTTGGGATAGGATTTTTCCGGCAGGCTGTCCCAGGCCACTTCGAACCCGGCGTTGCTGTCGGTTCCGCAGCAGCCGGGACCGTAGCGGAGAACAAAGCAATATTCGGCGTCGTTTCCCGCGTATTGATCCCGCTTAAAAAGCCCCTGGAGTTTTATGGTCTTCCCCAGGTAATCTTCGGCGTTCTGGTAAATATCGTTGGTCTGGGCAATAAACATCTTTTCCCTTATTTCAATAAGCTGGCTGTCCAGGCTGCGATCCACCGGGTCCAGCCGGTGCAGGGCCGGAGCCGGGGCGGGCACAGCGGCAGGTCCCAGATCCACCGACTGGGTCCCGGCCTGATTTTTCTTGACAACCAGCATGCGGGAATTACCGCAGCCCAAAAACAGGACCGCCAAGAGGAGGGCGGCGGCGGAACGGGACAGGGCTTTCATGGGCCTTTTCTCCTTTATGAATACGGTAAACACATCGATCAGCCAAAAAAGCAGAAACATGAAAATATTTATCATTACCACGCTTGCCCCCGTGGGGGTGGCGGAAACGTAGGAAATAACCACGCCGGCAAAAAAACAGCCGACAGAGACGCAGGCGGAACAGATCGTAACGCTTCTGAATTTTTTGAACAGCCTCATGGAGGTAAGGGCGGGGAAAACGATAAGGCTTGAAATAAGCATGGCCCCCATCATCCTCATGCCCAGCACAATGGTAATGGCCGTTAAAAAAGCGATAAGCATGTTGTAAAGCCCCGTTTTTACCCCCGCCGCCTTTGCAAAAGTTTCGTCAAAGGTTATGGCAAAGAGCTTGTTGTAAAACAGGCCGAACAAAACAAGCACCGTTACCGACAGGCCGATGCTTAAATACACGTCGTTTTTTTTCATGGCCAGGATGCTGCCGAACAGATAATTACACACATCGGTATTCATTCCGGTGGTCATCGAGATTAAGACCACCCCCACCGCCAGGGACCCGGTGGAGATAAGGGCGATGGCCGCATCCCCCTTGATTTTGCTGTTTTCGCTCAGGCGGAGCAGCAAAAAGGCCGCGGCTATGACGATGGGGATGGAAACCGCCAGGGGGGCCACATTCAGCGCGGTAGCCAGGGCAAGGGTCCCAAACCCCACATGGGAAAGGCCGTCGCCGATCATCGAATAGCGTTTTAATACCAGGCTGACCCCCAGAAGGGCGGCGCAGAGGGAAACCATAACGCCGACGGTAAAGGCCCGGACAAGAAAGGGGTAAGAAAACATCTCAGACAGAACGGTGAACATAAAATTCCCTCCCCGCATCAGATTTGATATATTCATCGGCAGTTCCAAAAAAGCACTGCGTATTTACGTTTTCATCGGCAGACTTTTTCAGGTGAAGCACCGTATGGGCAAATTTCGCCGCCGACACAATGTCATGGGAAACCATCACGATGGTAACGCCCATCTCCCGGTTCAGTTGTTCCAAAAGCCCGTAAACATCGGCGGTAATCAGCGGATCAAGCCCCGCGGCGGGCTCGTCCAGGACAAGCAGTTTGCGGGAAGCGCAGAGGGCGCGGGCCAGGAGTACCCGCCGCTGCTGGCCGCCGGAAAGTTCCCTAAAGCAGCGTTCCCGCAGATCCCAAACCCCCAGACGGCGCATGTTTTCTTCCGCGGCGGTCTTTTCCGGCCGGGAATAAAAGGGGCGCAGCCCCATGCGGCCCAGGCCGCCGGACAGCACGATTTCGTACACACCGGCGGGAAAATCCTTTTTTGCCGCCATTTGCTGGGAAAGGTAACCGGTTTGACCGGGGCCGGCGCCGGCACCAAGCTTTATGCCGCCCGACATGGGGGTAATAAGGCCCAAAATTCCCTTGATCAGGGTACTTTTGCCCGATCCGTTCTCCCCGGCAATACAAAGATAGCCCCCCTGGGGAACCGTAAAAGTAAGGGAACGGATTACCGCGTAACCGTTATAACCCAAGGCTGCATCAAGGACGGCAATGACCGGTTCCATAGGCCGCCTAGTATACATCGGAACCGGCGGCAGAAGGAGCCGGAGGACGGAGAAGGGACAGGAGGTAGTCCTGATTAAAAAGCCGGACCAGTTCATCAGCCTGGGCACGGGTAAAATGGACGTACAAGTACAGGGACTGGCCGGGCTCGGAGGCGGCCAGGACATTCACCGCCTGCTCCTGAAACACCGTAAAATAGGGAGCTTCCCTGCCGGATCCGTCCCGCTTAAAGGCATAGCCAAGATCGTAGTGGGGACGGCCCTGGGAACCGAGGGCAAGACCAAAGCTCTTAATCTGGGGGGCAAAACCCCACTGGATCAGGCCCTGCAAGGTCCCGTAAGCCCGCTGGGTACGGTTTGCCCTGTCGATAAGGCTGCGGGACTCGTAGCCGGCCTTGTACTTTTCCAGGGCCTCCCGGAAGGCCGCACGGTTTGAGGAACTCCAGTACTGCCGGAAGGTCATCCCCTGGTGCCTGAATTCCAGGTACACGTTGTTATCCCGGGGGCAAAAGTACAGGTTGACATCCCGCTTGTCCACCGCTGAAGAAAGGGGGCGGGAAAACTCCGCGTCAATAATCCCCGCCGAAACGGGGTCCATGTCCGCAATCCACTCATCCTCCGCAGGGGTCCCCGAGGGGCCGCCGGCGCAGGAGCATACCAGCATACATACCAGGAACCCGGACAGAAGGGAAACCCGGTTAAGGCCCGGAATAAACGTGTTAAATTTCATGTATTCTGTTATATACGATGTGTATGGTCAAGTTAAGAGGCAGGGAGGACAGCAATTTTCGATGGAAAAGGCGCCGGGGGGCCTGGCTAAACGTGGCCCGTAGTGTTTCCCGGCGGAACGTTGCGGGTCAAGTTTAGGGCCGGGTACGGGCAGAAAAATGCGGGGGTGGCGGAGAAGACCGCAGGGGCAAACCCGCAGGGTTTGCCCCGAGGACTTCGGAGCCAGGGGGAGCCGCGTAAAACAAGGCTTTTTACAGCGAGGCCTGCCCTGGATACGGGTTTGACGGTGCTCCCCCTTATGATGAATAACCTGTTGGGACAGCGCTATTCCTTCCAGTGGCCTACTTTGCGGATCTTCAGGTTGCGGTAGCGGACCAGGACTGAGGGGTTGCGGCCCGAAAGGTCCTCCAGTTCCCGGACCAGGATGGCTTTGATGCTGCGGGCCACGGACTCCGGGTCCTCCTGGGCGCCGGCGGGGGGTTCGGCGATGACGCCGTTGATAACTTTGAATTCCAGGAGATCCCCGCTGGTGATCCGCATCATGGCGGCGGCGTCCTTGGCCCGGCCCGCGTCCCGGAGGAGGATCGACGCGTAGCCTTCGGGGCTGATGACCGAATAGATGGCGTTTTCCAGCATGTAGATCTTGTCTCCCACGCAGAGGCCCAGGGCGCCCCCGGAGCCCCCTTCGCCGATGATGACGCAGACGATGGGGGTCTTAAGCTGGCTGAAATCCCGGAGGTTCCGGGCGATGGCCTCCCCGATGCCCCGCTCCTCCGCGCCCAGGCCGGGGTAGGCTCCGGCGGTATCGACAAAGGTGATGATGGGGCGGTGGAATTTTTCCGCCTCCCGGGCCAGGCGCAGGGCCTTGCGGTAGCCCTCCGGGTTGGCCATGCCGTGGTTCCGGCGGACGTTTTCCTTGAGGCTGCGGCCCTTTTGGTTGGCCAGGATGGTTACGGACCGGCCGTCAAGGAAGCCCAGGCCGCCGATGATGGCGGGGTCGTCCCCAAAGGACCGGTCCCCGTGGAGTTCGATAAAGCCGTCGATGATCCGGTTGATATAGTCCATGGAATAGGGCCGGTCCGGGTGGCGGGCCAGTTCCACCCGGCGCCAGATGCTTTCGGTCCGGGAACCGGCCAGGATCTTCGCCTCCAGTTCCACCAATTCTTTCCCCAAATCCAGCCCCGATTCCCGGGCCAGCTTTTTGAGTTCGTCTACTTTTTTTTGCAGTTCCCGCTGTTGTTCCATCTGTTCTATCCTAATCTTTTATCCCTAATCTTTTAACGTAATGTTCTAGCCCACTCTGTCCGGTCTGCCCCAGCGCTCCGTTTTATGCAGATCGATAAGGGCGGCCAGGGTTCCGCGCTGATCCCGGCGCTTTACGATAAGGTCCACGAATCCCTTTTCCTGCTGAAATTCCGCCCGCTGGAACCCCTCGGGCAGGACCTGGCGGATGGTCCCCTCGATGACCCGGGGGCCCGCAAAGCCGATAAGGGCGCCGGGCTCCGCCAGGGTAATATCCGCCAGCATGGCGAAGGAGGCGGTAACTCCGCCGGTGGTAGGGTCGCAGAGGACGATGAAGAAGGGGAGCCCCGCCTTGTCCAGTTCCGCCGCGGCGCTGGAGGTCTTGGCCATCTGGAGGAGGGAGAAGATCCCCTCCTGCATCCG
>JAIRXT010000231.1 GCA_031268125.1 Treponema sp.
GGCAATTCCAAAATGTCAAATTTTGGAATTGCAACCTATGAAAACCGCAGTTTTGCAGCCCGTAGGGCGAAAAACTGCAAGAGCCGGTTACAAAATAACCGATTTTGGAACCGGCTCAGGTAACATAAGGATGCGGGCTCCCCGGGGAAACCGGGGTTCAATAAAAAGGGACGTTCCCAAACCGGGCTTTGGGATTGGCCCGGTAAGGCTGGTAATTATGAAAAGAGTTTTGGGTAACATCGTTTTTCTTGTTCTCCTGGCCGGAACCCTGGGGGCCCGGCCCGTTACCGATGCCGACAGGACCGGCGGCCGCCGGGAGGAACTGGTAATCTACGGCCTCCGGGGGCCGTCGGGGGTGGGGATGATCCGGCTTTTTGAGGAGCCCCCGGTCCTTCCCAACACCGGCGTTACGGTGGAGGCCCTGGCCCAGGCCAACCTGATGGCCGCGAAATTCCTGGCGGGGGAGGCGAAAATCGGCATACTGCCCCCGGACACGGCGGCCAAGATTGCCTCCGGCGGGACTAATATACAGGTTGCCGCGGTTACCGGCCTGGGGATGCTCAGCCTCCTCAGCGCGGACCCGGCGGTCCGGCGGATCGAAGACCTCAAAGGCCGTTCCGTGGAAGTGGCGGGCCAGGGTGCCGCCCCGGACTACGTGTTCCGCAGGATTCTCCTTTTCCGGGGCCTTAACCCCGATACGGACCTGACCCTGGGTTATTCCCTGGCCTACCCGGAGATCGCCCAGGCCCTTATCGCCGGCCGTCTTCCCCTGGCCATGCTTCCCGAGCCCTTCGCCACCATGGCCCGTGCGGGGAATTCCGCTCTGCAGCCGGTAAGCAATATCCAGGAGGAATGGGCCGCCGCCGGGGGATCGGGGAATTTCCCCATGACGGCGCTGGTGGTGGACGGGGACTGGGCTGCTTCCCACCGGCAGGACCTCTCCACGGTGCTGGACAGGCTGAAGGATTCGATTAACTGGGTCCTGGCTAATCCGGCGGAGGCGGGGCTTCTGGTGGAAAAGCACGATCTGGGACTGGGGGCCTCCGTGGTGGCCGCGGCGGTGCCCCGGAGCAATTACGTGTACCGGAGCGCCGCCGATGCCCGGCCCGCCCTGGAAAGCCTCTACCGGACTTTTCTGGAATTCGCCCCCCAGTCCATCGGCGGGGCCCTGCCCCCGGACAGCTTCTACTGGAAATGAACTTACGGTTCCCGCCGGCCGGGAATTCGGGGATCCCGAAGCTGTCCCCTAAATTCCGGGGGATTTCGCGGGGCGGTCTCTGGACCCTCCTGGGGGTCTTGGTTCTGCTCCTGGTGTGGGAGCTGGCGGCCCGGGCCGGGGGCAGCGAGATGATACTCCCCGGCCCCCTGCCGGTGTTCCGCCGTTTTTTTCAGCTTGTCCAAACGGCGCCGTTTCACCGGGCCCTGGCTTACTCGTTCTTCCGGGTGTTCCTGGGCCTTGCGATCGCCGTTCCCCTGGGCCTGGGCCTGGGAATCATGACGGGGCTGGACTCCCGGGCCCGGGCTTTTTTCAGGCCCCTGTTCCAGATTGTCTCCGCCACGCCGGTGATGGCGGTGATCCTTATCGCGTTCCTCTGGTTCGGCCAGGAACGGACCCCGGTTTTTACCGCTTTTCTTATGGTTTTTCCGGTCATGGCCGCCAACACCGCCGAGGGGATCCGGGCGGTGGATTCCCGGCTGGTGGAAATGGTGAAGGTCTACGATGTCCCCCGGCCCCGGCGGCTCCGGGCCCTCTATCTGCCGGCCATTGTCCCGTTTATCGTGGGGGGGCTGCGAAGCTCCCTTTCCCTCTGCTGGAAGGTCGTGGCCGCCGCGGAGGTGCTGGTCCAGCCCCTGCGGGCCCTGGGCACGGGGATGCAGCGGGCCAGGGCCCACCTGGAAACCGCCGAACTCTTTGCCTGGACCGCCGCCGCGGTGCTGGCCGCCGCCGCCGCCCAGGGCCTTTTGACTCTGGCCCTGTTCCTTGCCGGTCTCCGCAGGAAACCCGCCGGGGCCTTTTTTCCTTCTCCCCGGTTCCCCGCGGAAGGGCAGGGCAGGACCCGGTTACCCGGTGTATCGATCCGGGGTTTAAATTTTAGCTACGGAGACAACCGGATCTTTGAGGATTTTAACCTGGAACTGGGGAAGGAAAATCCCGCAGTAATACTGGGGCCCTCAGGCTGCGGAAAAACAACGTTACTGTTTTTGATTGCCCGGCTCCTCAAGCCCGCGGGGGGGGAAATTGCGATTGACGGCGGAGCCGCGGACGGGCATGTTCCTGCGGTCCTGGTCTTTCAGGAACCCCGGCTTCTCCCCTGGATGACGGCGCTGGAAAATGTAAGCCTTCCCCTCCGGCGTTTTTTTGGGAAAAAACCCGCCCTGGAACGGGCCCGTTACTTCCTGGAACTGGCGGGTCTGGGGGATAAGATTCACAACCTCCCCCGGGAACTTTCCGGCGGGCAGCGGCAGCGGGTCAGCCTGGCCCGGGCCTTCGCCGTTCCCGGCCCGGTGATCCTGCTGGACGAACCCTTCCAGTCCCTGGACATTCCCCTGAAGATAACCATGATGGACCTGGTGATGACCCTGCTGAACCGGGAGCAGGGCCGCCAGGTTATCGCGGTAACCCACGACCCCAGGGAAGCGGTCTACCTGGGCCGCAGAATCCTTGCGCTGGGCAAACCCGGGCCGGCGGTTCCCTCCGCATTTCCCCCGGCGGCCGTAGTCTTTGACGAAATTCTCCCCTCCGAATTTCACGACCGTTCCTACGGTTCCC
>JAIRXT010000233.1 GCA_031268125.1 Treponema sp.
ATGAACGCTTTAGAAAAAGAAGATATGGTCAACATCTATCTGGCAATGGCGGTGGTCTGCCAAAAGGAAAAGAAAACAGATGAAGAGCGTATCTGGCAAGGCAAGGCGTTTGCGCTGTACCCAACCAACCGGTTCAGGGAAACATTATTAAAGCAGGCGGGAAAATGATTGACAAAAAAAACAGCGCAATGGGTAGTATAAAGCATTTTTTCATTGGCGGAGCGCTTGCCGTCGGACTGTGTCTTCTGGCCGCTTGCGCCTCGACCGGCCCCCGCCGTAGTTTTGATACCGGCACTTTTCCCGCCCCGTCATACAGTGCCGAAGATATAAACGGCGCGGCTTCAACCGGAGCTTTTCCCGATGCGGTGTATATCAAAACCAGAACGCAAACTTTTAACACTTACCACTATTATATTTTGCGGGACGGCCTTATCTGGTATAAAAGCATTGAAAGCGAACAGGAGCCGAAAGACTGGACGCTGTTTGAAAAAACGGGGCTCCCCCGCAAAACAACTGCCATCGCGGAAATTTCCGCCGATGCTGATGAACTGGTGGCGTTGTCCGTGGAAGGCGCGTTTTACCGTTACTGCTTTGACCCGAACATCGCCCACCGTTCCAACGTTTGGCTTGAAAAGCAGGGCTGGCCGAAAGCGGAGCAGCTTTACCTTGACAAGAGAACGGCGAAAAACAGCGCATGGGCCGTAGGAAAGCGCAACAACCATGTGCTTTATTATGAAGACACTTTTGGCAACCGGCACCACAACGGTACTATGGAAATTGTAACAACTTATATGCTTTTGGAAGACGGGCAGGAAATCTGTTACGCCGACACCGGATTGCCCGCTGATTTTTCCCGCAATTTCATCGGCCCTGAGCGGGGAACTTTTAAGGCGGCCGCTCTTTCGGCAAGCGCGTCAACGATGTTTGTCATCAACGAGGCTGGCGTTATGTATACCCGCCTTGCGGATTTTGATACGACGGGCAGCGATCCCATGTTTTTCAAGTATACCTATATTCCATACAAATCGGATTTAGAAGGCTCTGATTATTTTTCCAACCTCACCGAGTGGGCGCTTCCGGCGGAGGATTGGAGGCCCCAGCCTCGCATTCCCCTTTCAGGTCATGCCGCCATTACCCGCCATATTACCATCCTGCAAAACGGACAGGGCAACGGAGCGCGGGAACTGCGCGTAGCGGGTTTCAATGCAGAAGGCGATACCGGCTACTGGACAAAGGCGATTTTTGATGACGTTTGGGAATTCAAAGAGACGCCGCTCTGTTTTGAAAGCGGTGCAATTCTACCGCTAATTTCCTCTGAAAACAGGCGGGGCCGCAGCATGGATAAGTATTACCGCGGATCGTGGTGGAATGAAGCCGGGGAAGAAAGCCCCTGGCAGTATGAAATTCCCCATTTTAATATTCTTGAGGGCGACTGCGATCTCCGTATTATAGGGAACGGCGAAGTATGCGTATTAAAACTATACCCCGTGGAACTCTGGACCTATCTAAAGCGGGATTATCTCCCCGGAAGAACCGGCTCCCCCAAATTATTCATGACAACCCTTGTCATTCCGGACGGCGCTTTTGACGGGCTTTCCGAAGACTTTGCCAATGCTCTTCATGAAAAGTTCAAAGACAAGGACAACGTATTTTTCGGATATATCATGGCCGCTTCGGAAAATTATATTTTTCTGCGGGATACAAAAGAGACAGACACGGTTTTATTTCTTACCGATGGAACCATTTCAACGTATTATCCCGCATTTGATACCAGCCTCCATGTTCAAAAATTTGAGGAACTGCGGCGTTACCAATCGATAGCATTTATTGCGGGCGACAATAAAACACAGGAAGAATTACAACAAAAAATCGACTCGAACAAGGCTTTACGAAAAGAATTAAAACGCCAAATCCGCCTTTTGAAGTGGTCGCAGCTCACCGCATTTAAGATAAACGCTGATTTTATCCCCGCATTCTATACGATCCGCCTGAGCCCGTTTCGTTATGTTGATGTTCCAAAATTACGCACCATTACCCGTTATGGCGAACAGATCATTTTGATTAACAGCGCCTATAATAAGGTCATTTCAAATATCCGCATCCGGCATATTGAGAAAATAATAACGGAGTTAGAGGATAGAATTCGTTCTTATAAGAAGCGCAAAAGTTCCTGACGGCAAACGGCCCAAAGGGACGTATCCGGGCTGGTCGGACTAAAGTCCGCAACACCGTATAACACGGGCCGCTACTGCCGGAGGAACACTGCGTCCGCAAGCTCCCGGGCGAAGGCGGCGGTGTCCTGCCGGGAGGGAGAAGCCAGGGGTATGTCCCGGTCCAGCAGGACGCTCCGGGTATCCCGGAGTTCGCAGCGGACTACCCAGGCGCCGCCTTCAAGGTCTTCAATATTCAGGCTAAGGACAAAGGCCGTCTCCGCAGCCCCGCTATGGAGCCCCGCCTTTTTCAGCATCTTTTGGATGCGGCGGACCGGCGGGGGGTTGCTGGTCCTCCGGGTGTCCAGGCGCAGTTCCACCGGCAGGCTGATGCCCCGCTGCCGCAGGGCCCCCGGATTCAGGCGGTAGAGTTCCTCCGCGAAGGTTAGGGAGAAAGTTCTCCTGGGGCCCGCAGCAAGATCGGCGAATCCATCGGCTATCATGTCCTGTTCCCACAGGGGGTCAAAACCCTGCAGGGCTTCCAGGATCAGTTCCTGTTTGCCCATGATCCGCCCCTCCTCATAGGAGTACCCCGGTTCGGCGGCGGGGATAAGGGGAAGTTCAAAATCCCGGGCGGCCCGGAGGTAGTTCAGGCTGCGGCGGGGGTAGGCTTCAAAGGCCCGGTAGTACTGGGTCAGCGCATCGGGGTGGGGTTCCCCGTAGGCTTCGGCGGAAAGGCGGCTGTACTTGCGGAACAGGTGGCGGTGAACCTCCGCCTTAAAGCGGTAGCGGATTTCCCTGGCGGCGCTCCGTATCCAGTCCCCCGGTGCGGGATAGGGGCGGAGTTTTTCCGTTTGGACAAGGCCGTCGTAGGTTTTGTAGAGAATTTCGTGAATGTCCCGGCTGTAACGGACCGGATCGATGCCGTAGTTCATCATCCAGGACTGATCCCCGGCCCTCAGACAATCCTCCGCATAGACCCGGGCATCCTCCAGGCGGCCGGAAATCTGGTACACCTGGGCCAGGTTGAGCCGGGACAGGGGGGAGTTGTCCATGTCGTAGGCCGCCTCGTAATCGGAAAAAGCGGGCCGGAAGTCCAACTGCCGCAGGTAGAGTTCCCCCCGGGCAAGGCGGCCCGACGAGCGGTTCAGTTGGGACAGGGAAGCGTTGGTCTGCTCAAGGGCCCGGTCAAAGTGGTAGAAACGGCTTTCCAGGATGGAAAGGTTGTAGTGGGCCACCGCGGCAAACAGCGTATCCTGCCGGAGTTCCGCCCCCTCGATAGCCTCAAGGTACCACCGTTTGCCTTCGTCGTAGCGGAACATATCGGCGTTAAGGGTCCCCAGGGTCATGGCGTAGTCAAGGACGCCGTCCTGAAACCGGTCTATGGCGGAACGCAGCAACTGTTCCCCTTCCGCCTGGCGGTGGACCTTGTAGTACATCCAGCCAAGCTGTCCGATAGCCTCCCGGTGATCGGGATCGATGGCCAGAAGCCGTTCCAGGTAGTCCACCGACTGGTTATCCAGGTTGAGGTAGCCAGCGGTCCGGGAAAGGCTGTACAGAAGCTGGGGTTCACGGGGGGCGATTTTTTCGGCCCGGCGGTACTCGTCCCAGGCCAGGCTGTACAGGTCCCGGCTTTGGTACAGGTTCCCCAGGGCCCAGGGGAAGCGGATGTCGCCGGGGTACTGTTCCTGCCCGGTACGGTAGAGTTCGATGGCCCGGTCCCAGTACTCCGCATACTCCGCGTCCTGGGCTTCTTCTATCAGGGCTGAGGCATCCTGGGGTTCCTGGGCGCCGGCCCGCGGAACAGACAGGGCGCAGACCAGGATCAGCAGGATGCCCGGCCCTTTGCCGGCGGCATCCCTGCCGGTATCCCCCCTCCGGGGCAGGAACCAGGCAGCCGGAGCGGCGATGCCGGCAAGAATCCGCCGCCACAGGGGCGTTACCCGCCGGTAGGCCGCCGCAAATTCGGTCCAGCTTTTTTTGGTCATGGCAAGGTCCTCCGCACCAAAATTTGGGGCAAAGCGGGCGGCGGTCTTCCGCCGGTACAGATCATCCAACAGGCCGGCATAGTACCGGCGGTCAATCTGCCGCGCCCACTCCGCCTCCCCGCTGTCCCCCGGCCGCCGCAGCCCCGCCAGGCGGAGCAGATGCAGGGCCCGGCCCCAGATTTTTACGGCCTTTTTCCGCTCCCCCCGGGCAAGGCAGCAGGCCAAGAAGGGCCCCAGCCGGAAAAGGGCAAGGGAGAGGATCAGGGCGCAGACCAGGACGGCGATCCAGTACTTCCGGACCGCTTCCGCAAGGCCCGCCCCCAGCGGAAGACGGGATTCGGCCTCCGCCTCGTCCGATCCCTCCCGGGGCTGCCGGGAATTCAAATTCCCAAAGATCTCCCGCATCAGCCGTTCAAAGAGTTCCTGGGGCACCCCGGCGGAGATGCGGAATTCTTCCCCCTCCGCCAGATTGCCCGTGGTGGGATCGTATTCGATCCAGCCGTAACCGGGAAACCACACCTCCACCCAGGCGTGGGCCATGTCGGCCCGGACGGGGTAGTAGTCAAAGGTGTTGGCCGAAGGGTCCAGGAAGAACCCGGCGCTGACGCGGGCGGGAATGCCCAGGGAGCGGAGCAGCAGGGCGAAGGAAAAGGCAAAATAGGAACAGTAGCCCTTCTTCGAGGTAAAGAGGAAATGGCTCAACTGATCCCCGTCCGGCGCTATCCCGGCCCGCAGGCTGTAGCGGTACTCCCCGAATTTAAGCCGGTCGTAAACCGCCTGCACCCGGTCCCAGTAGTTTCCCAGCCCCCCGCTTATGCTCTCCGCATAGGCCAAAAGCCGCTGGTCATCGCCGTATTCGGTGTAGAGCCGGTATTCGGCCTCCCCCATCTCCAGAACCTCCGCCGAAGGGGGCCAGAGCCCCAGATCAATAAGTTCGATGGGGATAACGTCGCTGGTGATGCTGCTTACCGAATAGACCGAACTAAAGGACGATGCGTCCCAATCCTCGTAGGGGACCACTTGGACGGGCTGATTCATGCCGATGAAGGCCCGGGAATCGAAGTTCACCAGGTAGTATTCCTGATTGGTAATCCGGGTAGCCCGCAGTTTCTCCGCCGCCTCCAGGCCGGACAGGGTTACGGGCCGGTCCGGCAGGCGCTCGGGATGATCCCGGCCGTCAATCTCCTCCAGGCGGAAAAAGCCCTGTCCCCGGTTGTAACCGGACAACACATAGCGGCGCAGGAGGATGTGATAGTCGTCGGGGTCTTTTTTGACGATCAGCACCAAATCGTCGTTCATGCTGATCTGGCTTTCCAGTTTAAGGAATTTTGAAAAATCAAAGCTGAACAGATTGGGAGCCAGAAGGCCGCCCCCCTGCTCCACCGCCTTTTCCTGGGAAGGCCCGATAAAGAAGATGCTGCCCAAAACCGCCAGCAGGAAGAGCAGCACGGTGGCGCCGGCCCGCTCCCCCCGGCGGGACCGGTATTCCGCCGGTACGGTCCGGATCAGGGCCGCAAGTTCCAAAAAGCCGATGACCCCAAAGACGGCGATCATCACCACCGGCCAGCGGTACAAACCGGCGGTGCGGGCAAGGCTGTAGATCAGCAGCAGGATAAGCAGATCCACCCCGCAGCCTGCCCTGAGGAATCTCCGGGAAGCGGCGGAGAAAAAGCCGCTTAACGCGGTCCAATAATAGGGCAGCAGGAAGACGAAGGCGTTGCGGTCATAATCCAGGAGCAGGCCGTCCAGAACGGGGGCCATACCCAGGGAATTGGTTTCCCGGAGGCCGGGGACAAAGAGCCGGGGCAGGCTGATAAGGAAACGCAGGGCCCAGGGCAAAAGGGCCAGGATCAGGACGCCGCGGAGAACCCCTTTTGTCCGCCGGCGGACCAGAGCGGAGACGAGGAATCCCGCTCCCAGGGCCGCGGCAAACACCGGCAGATCCGCCATATCGCCGGCCAGCAGGGCCAGTTGAAACAGGATAAGGAACAGGGCGCCGGAACGCAGGACCAGGGCGATCTTCACAGCCAGCCCCCCTGCTCCGCAGAGTACGCCGGACAGGCCAGGGCGCGGACGCCGTTCCGGGCCCCGTAGATCCGGGCGCAGGTTTCCGCGGCCTCCCGCAGGGATGCCTCCCGAAGGGAGGCGTCTTCCGGGTAAACAAAGATGATGTCGCAGGGCGGGGAAGCCGCCCCTCCCTCCGTGCCGCCCCCGGCGGAGCGGCGGCTAAGGAAGCGGTCCAGCGCGCCGGTCCCGCCGCCGGTCCGGGGCAGGGCCAGGATACAGGTTCCCCGGTCCGCGGCAGGAAGTTCCGGGGCGGGAGAGTCCTGCGGCAGTAGTTTCCCCCGGCCTTTCCGTTCCTTCCGTGCCGGCCCGTTCCGGGGGCCCGGAATGGGCCGGGCCGCGGGCCAGGCCATAGCCTCCCCCAGTTCCGCCGCATCCCCGCCCCGGATCTCCCCGCCGGTACAGCCGGTCAGCACGTCCATACCCCGGCGGCCCAGGTCCAGGGCCATCGTCAAAGCCTGGGTACAGAGCAGGTCCACCGCCTGCCGCCCCGCCGCGGCGTTGTAGAGCTGGGTGTCAGTCTCCGTGTCCACCAGAATCAGAAGCCGGGAGCGGGGCGGAGGCTGGGTTTCGCCTTCCCGGATAAACAGGGAATTGGAGGGGCCGTGGCTGTAGAGCTTCCAGTTGATCCGCCGGGGATCATCCCCCGGAATATAGGGCCGGTGATCGATAAGTTCATCGCTGCGCAGGTAATGGGGGCCGCTGTGCTGCTCCCGGCCGCCGGACCGGGGCCGGACCGGGACCGCTTCTTCCGCCGGCCGGGGCTCCGCCAGGACCCGGACCTCGTCCCCCCGGTACAGGGGCCGGAAAAAACCGAAGATGCCAAAGGCGTCAAATACCGAAAATTCATCCGCCGTAGAACAATAAGCCCCCCGCAGGGGGATGGACAGCGGCAGATTCGGCAGACCCGGATCAAAGATATGCTCCACCCGGCGGCCGTCTTTGGTCTCCAGGCATAGGCGGTAACGGATCAATATCCCCGGAATACGGAAAAAACGGGCCCCCGGCCGGCAGACAACCGCCGTCTCCTCCCCCGCGGTAATGCTCCGGGGGCTAATCTGCACCTGAATACCCAGGGCCCCCTTCCGGCACACCAGGGCGGCGGCAAAGCCCATAACCAGGCAGTAGATCAGCACGGAAAGAAGAATCGTCCCCACAAGGGTCAAAGCCAGTTCCTGCCGCAGATTCCCCGCGCACAAAACCGCGGCGGTAATAACCAGGAGAAAAAAGCCCAAAGCGGACAGGCGCATCCGGGGCAGCGCCCAAAACAGGGCCCTGGGCCCGTTAAACAGTCTTAATT
Organism: Treponema sp.; assembly: GCA_031268125.1. Lineage (GTDB taxonomy): Bacteria > Spirochaetota > Spirochaetia > Treponematales > Breznakiellaceae > JAISFT01. Next base: position 7,503 of record JAIRXT010000233.1, read on the forward strand.
CCTTCAACACGGGCAAGGCAAATCTCCCGGATAAGTTTATCACCCTGATTCCGGGGGTCCCGCAGCCTTACCCGGTGGGCCAGCACCGGGGCGGCAAGGGTAACCAGGTCCTCATCGGTAACGTAAGCCCTCCCCCGTACCAGGGCCAGAGCGCGGACAGCCGCCAAAAGCTGCAGCCCCGCGCGGGGACTGGCCCCCAGAGTAAACCCCCGGTGTATCCGGGTGTCCCGGACCAGGTCGACAACGGCCTCTTTAAGGGCGGAATGGCAAAAAACCTCCGCCGCCGCCTTCCGGGCGGCCATAAATTCCGCCGGACTGCAAACCGGCTCCAGGGTGGCCAGCGCCTGTTCCGCAGGATTCTCGTCAAGAATCGAAAGCTCCGCCTCCCGGTCAGGGTAGCCCAAAGAAAGACGCATCATAAAACGGTCAAGCTGGGCGCTGGGCAGGGGGAACGTCCCCTCACTTTCAATAGGGTTCTCCGTGGCAATCACAAAAAAAGGCTCCGGGGGCCGGTGGGTAGCGGCCCCAATCGTTACCTGCCGTTCCGCCATCACCTCCAGCAGGGCGGACTGAACCTTGGGAGTAGTCCGGTTGATCTCGTCCGCCAGCACAATGTTGGCCAGCACCGGGCCGGGAACAAAACGGAACCGGTGCGAGTTGGGGTCAAACACGTCGACCCCCGTTATGTCGTAGGGCAGCAGGTCCGGGGTAAACTGGATACGCTTAAAAATCAGCCCCTTCCGGCCGCCGCCGATAAGCCGGGCAAAGGTCTTGGCCACCGTGGTTTTTCCCAGACCGGGGTTATCCTCGATAAGCACATGGCCCCCCGCCAGAATCGCCGCCGTCAGGAACTCCAAAAAATCCCTTTTCCCCCGGATGATCCGGGAAGCCCCCTCCACCAGGGCCGCCGCGGTTATCGCCGCCGCCGGTACAGCCGCGGAGATTTCTTGTTTTAACATAAGAAAAGCATAGCACGGGTCCAGTGCAAGGGACCAGAGAAGGGGGCGGGCCCGCCCCCTAGCAGTTTGTTGCGCTTCGCGCATAAAACAGTAAAAATATTCACAAAGGTGAATATTTTTACCTTACAAACTGCCAAAGCAGCCCATTTATCAAATATTTTTTGCATAAATATGCAAAAAATATACAAGTGCAACAGGCTGCTAGGCTCAGCCGCCTGCGGCGTCTTCGCCATACCCCCACCTCCTGGGGGCTCCGCCCCCAAACCCCCGCTAAAGCCGGAGATGCGCCCTTGTCCAACCAAAAAATGGTATTGAACGGAAATCCCCTGCAATTTAGACATTTTTTACCTTGATTACCCCCCCCCTTAAACAATGTTAGTTTTTTTAGGGGGTGAAAAGACGCCCTGCTAAAGCCGGGCAGGGTGGCAGGGCGCTAAATTGACCCAGATTGTACAGCGGGGCAGGGACGGCTCCCGGAAAAGCATTTGGAATTCCCCGCCGGAGCGTATTGAAAATAGCAAAG
>JAIRXT010000239.1 GCA_031268125.1 Treponema sp.
TTTCAAATGAAAAATAATAAAACTGTAAAACTTACAGACCGCCATTAAAAACCAATAGATTGTGATATTTGTCATTTTTACTTGCTTTTTCAGCTTTCTGATATAACAATTTCCATAGATTTTTTCCACGCAGGAGGAGTCTTATATGGTGCGGCTCGTCATCGCTATGAAATGGGAAAATGAATTAAACCATACGGCGATTACGCTGGATGCCAGCAAGGACTTTTCGGTTATCGGGGCCGTATCGGACAGCTACCGTGTTCTCAAGATGATTGAATCCGAACAGCCGGATATTGTTATTCTGGATTATTATTTGGATCAATTCCTCAGCCTTGATTTAATTCCTATTATCAAACACCGGTCCCCCAGTACATCGGTGATTGTTATTTCTCCCTACGATGATGAAAATCACGCGTGGCATGCGCTGAACAAGGGGGTTTCTGGCTACATCGTACGAAAATTCGATATGGATATGCTGGCCGGCATCGTCCACATGGTCCATACGGGAGGCTTGTATGTTTCTTCCCAAATCATTGTACAAATGCTGCCAAAGTTTCACCGGTATCAGGAATTATACCAGGGGGTTAAACCTGCGAAGAATAAAAAAAATGCTGCTGATCCGGCAAACCTTACCTGTTTTTCTCCTTCCGAGCAGCGGTTGATCAAAGCAATCATCCAGGGCAAAACTACCAAGGAAATCGCGGAAATCCTTAACCTGAAAACTGGAACCGTTCGTAATTATATTTCTAAAATAATGAAAAAAACAAAATGCCTTGACAGGACGCAGTTGATTTACTTTGTCCGGCGCAATGGATTTTTTACATGAATCCCGGAGACAGGGCGGTTTCCCGGTTTCCCCGGTTTTCAGACATGCCGGTTTTCTCAATGGACAATCTGACGCCGCAGGTTTATCATACAGAAACGGAGGCTGCCCTATGAAAACCCTGTGCGGAATCGATCTTGGAACCCAAAGCTGTAAGGTGATCCTCTACGACTGGGAGAAGAAAACAACGGTGGCAAAAGCCCAGGTCCCGGTGGATATGATAAGCGGGAACGACGGGAAGCGGGAACAAAAGGCGGAATGGTACGACCAGGCCCTGGCCGCCTGTTTTGGCAAACTGGACGGAACCCTGAAAAAGACCATCGCCGCCCTGGGGGTTTCCGGCCACCAGCATAGCCTGGTACCCCTAGACGCCGGGGGAAAGGCCCTTTACAACGTCAAACTATGGTGCGATACCTCCACCCAGGCCGAATGTGATGAACTTACCCGCGCCGCGAGGGGGGAGGCCGCCCTCATACAACTGGCGGGGCTTCCCATGCGGCCCGGTTATACGGCCCCCAAGATTCAGTGGCTCAAGAATCATCAGAGTGAAGCCTTCGCCAAACTTGCCCATATCCTCCTGTCCCACGATTACATTAACTGGCTCCTTACCGGGGAATATACGGCGGAGTACGGGGACGCTTCCGGGACGGCGCTGTTTGACGTGCGGCAGCGTACCTGGTCGGAAAAGGCCTGCGCCCTTATCGGCCCCCATATTCTGGGGGCCCTGCCCCGCCTGATTCTCCCCGGCGAGCCGGCCGGCAGGGTTTCCGCGGAGGCGGCGGACCGCTACGGCATACCCCGGGGGGCGGTGGTGGCCGCCGGCGGCGGGGACAACATGATGGGGGCCATCGGCACCGGCACGGTGAGCGACGGGACCCTTGCCATGAGCCTGGGAACCAGCGGCACCCTGTTTGGGTATTCGGGGAAACCCGTGATAGACCCCACGGGGAATCTGGCGGCGTTCTGTTCCTCTACCGGGGGCTGGCTGCCGCTGCTCTGCACCATGAATTGTACCGTGGCCAGCGAGGAACTGCGGAATCTCTTTGGCATGGATGTAAAGGCATTTGATACGGAGGCGGCCAAGGCCCCCATCGGCGCGGACGGGATAGTGATACTGCCCTTCTTCAACGGGGAACGGACCCCCAACCTGCCCTTCGGCCGGGCCAGCATCAACGGCATCACCGCCGCCAACTTCAGCAAGGCCAATATCGCACGGGCCAGCCTGGAGGCGGCAATCTTCGGCATGAGGATTGGCTTGGCGGGCTTCCGGGACCTGGGCTTTACGGCCAAAGAAATACGGCTTACCGGCGGCGGGGCAAAGAGCCCCCTGTGGCAGCAAATTGCCGCGGACGTAACCGACCTGCCGGTAGTGCTCCCCTCCGGGGATGAAGCCGCCGCTATGGGCGGGGCTATCCAGGCCCTCTGGTGCCTGGAAAAGCAGAAAGGCGCTTCTATCGAGGCCCTTTGTGCGGAACATGTGGGCATTGAAGGGGGCCGGACCATTCGGCCGGACCCCGCGGCGGTGGCGGCCTATGACAGGGCCTATGCCGAGTATGAAAAATACCTGGGGGCCCTGGGTCCCCTGTACCGCTAAGGCAGACCGCTGAAAGCGGGGGAACGCCGCCGGACAGACAGGCCGGGGGCTTCCCGTAAAAAATCAACATGCGGCCGCTGTGCCGCGCAGGAGTGAATCATGGCGGATTTCTACGTTGGAGACAAAGAGTACTTCCCCAGGATCGGCAAAATCCCCTACGAGGGACCGGGAAGCGACAATCCCCTGGCCTTTAAGTTCTACAACCCGGAAAAGAAAGTGGGTGAAAAGAAAATGAAGGACCATCTGCGCTTTGCGGTGGCCTACTGGCACAGCTTCTGTGCCGACGGCACGGACCCCTTCGGGGCCGCCACCCACACCCATCCCTGGATCGCCGATGCCAAAAGCCCTATGGAAGCGGCGGAGCATAAGATGGACGCAGCCTTCGAGTTTACCAGCAAGCTGGGGGCGGAGTTTTACTGTTTCCACGACCGGGACATGGCCCCGGAAGGGGAAAGTCCTGCGGAAAGCCAGAAAAACCTTGTTACCCTGGTAGCCCGGGCCAAAAAACTGCAAAAAGCCGCGGGGATAAAACTTCTGTGGGGGACGGCGAACCTCTTTACCCATCCCCGCTTTATGAACGGCGCCGCCACCAACCCGGAATTCGGCGTGCTTGCCCTGGCGGCGGCCCAGGTCAAGGCCGCCATTGACGCCACCATTGAGCTGGAAGGCCAGGGCTACACCTTCTGGGGCGGGCGGGAAGGCTACATGAGCCTCCTTAACACCGACCTAAAGCGGGAAAAGGAACATCTGGCAAACTTCCTCTCCCTGGCCCGGGATTACGCCCGGAAGCAGGGTTTTAAAGGGGCCTTCTACATCGAACCCAAACCCATGGAGCCCACCAAGCACCAGTACGACTACGATACCGAAACGGTCATCGGCTTCCTCAAGGCCAACGGCCTTGACAAGGACTTCCGGCTGAATATCGAAGCCAACCACGCGGAACTGGCGGGGCACGACTTTGCCCATGAACTGGAAACCGCCGCCGCCGCGGGGCTCTTCGGCTCCGTGGACGCCAACCGCGGGGAACCCCGGAACGGCTGGGATACGGACCAATTCCCCACCAGCTACTCCGAAACCGCCCAGGCCATGTACGCCATTCTTAAAGCCGGGGGCTTTACTACCGGGGGCCTCAACTTTGACGCCAAAATTCGCCGCAATTCCATTGATCCCCAGGACCTTTTCATTGCCCACATCGGCGGCATGGATAACTTCGCCGTAGGTTTGGAAATCGCCCAGCGGATCATCAAAGACGGCAAGATTCCCGGCTTCGTAAAGAACCGCTACGGTTCCTTTGATTCAGGCGAAGGGGCCAAATTCGAAAAGGGAGAATTGACCTTAGAGGCTCTGGCGGCTATCGGGCAGGAAAAGTACGGCGCATTCGGCTTTACCAGCGGGAAACAGGAATATCTGGAAAACGTCTTCAACCAGTACCTTCTGGGCCTGTAGGCTCCCCAAAAAATCCACATCAGGGACCCTTTCCGGGTCCCTTTTTCAAGGAGATAAACTATGAAGATGACATTCCGCTGGTTCGGGTCCAAAGACGATTCAGTAACCCTGCGGCAGATACGGCAAATTCCCGGGGTCTCCGGGGTAGTCGCCATGATGGCCGACATCCCCGTGGGGGAAGTCTGGCCCAGGGAGCGGATCGCCGCCCTTAAACAGGAAGTCAACAGCGCCGGCCTGGAACTTGAAGTAATCGAAAGCGTCAATATCCACGACGATATCAAAACCGGCGCCGGCGGCAGGGACCGGTACATCGAAAATTACAAGACCACCATCAAACATTTAAGCGAATACGGCGTCAAGGTCATCTGCTACAACTTCATGCCCGTCTTCGACTGGACCCGCAGCGACCTGGCCCAGCCGCTGCCGGACGGATCCACCGCCCTGGCCTACGACCAGTCCAAGGTGGACCGTATTGACCCCGGACACATCGCCGAAGCTATCGCCTCCGGCAGCCAGGGTTACTCTCTCCCCGGCTGGGAACCGGAACGCATGGCCCGGCTTGGGGAACTTTTCGCCAGCTACCGGGACATAGGCGAAGACGACTTGGCAGCAAACCTTAAGTACTTCCTGGAGCGGATCATTCCCGCCTGCGAAGAATACGGCGTTAAAATGGCTATCCACCCCGATGACCCCCCCTGGGCCATATTCGGCCTCCCCCGGATCGTCCGCCACGAACAGGACCTGGACCGCCTCCTGGGTCTTGTGGACAACCCCTGCAACGGCATCACCCTCTGTTCCGGCTGCATGGGCGCCAACCCCAACAACAATATCCCCGCCATCATCCGGCGCTTCGGTAAACGTATCCACTTTGCCCATATCCGAAACATTAAAATCGAATCCCCCGGCAATTTCCACGAATCCAGCCACCTTTCCTGCGACGGCAGCCTAGACATCTTCGAAATTATAAAGGCCTACCACGACATAAACTTCAACGGGTATATCCGCCCCGATCACGGCCGCATGATCTGGGGCGAAACCGCCCGCCCCGGCTACGGCCTCTACGACCGGGCTCTGGGCATCGCCTACCTCAACGGCCTTTGGGAAGCTGTCGATAAAATGACCGGCAAGACAAGCAGAGTGTAGTATTGGCTCCTCCCCGGCTGCCGCCGGGGACTATTAATACATCATTGCGCCGCCGTCAGCGCGGATATCGGAGCCGGTCATAAACGCGCTGCGTTCATCCGCCATGCAGACAACAAGGAATCCCATATCGCCGGGCTGGCCCGCCCGGCCGCTCAGGAAGCCTCCCGGAGGGTAGTTGTAGAAATCGAGCAGCTTTTCTTCGGACGGTTTGTGGTTTATGGGTTTTTTAGCTGCGCTGGGAAGTACCCTGACCGCGCCGGGGCTTAGGGTATTTACCGTGATGCCATAGGGGCCCAGAGCCAAGGCTGCCTCCCGGGTGAGCATCTTAACTCCTCCCTTGGCGGTCCCGTAAACGGCATCGAACCCTGCGGGCCGCTTATCATGAATGGAGGCCACGTTAATAATCCTGCCGTAGCGGGCCTTCTTCATATAGGGGACCACTTCCTGAATGGCCCGCCAATAACCCTTTACGTTTACTGTCATCAGCCAGTCATAGTCCGCTTCGGTATACTCAAAAAGCCGCTTGTTAAACTGCACCGCAGCGTTGTTTACATGAATATCGATTCTGCCGTAGCGGTTAAAGGTCTCTGCAAAAAGATTGCGGATGCTGTCCCGGTCCCGCATATCGGTCTTAATGGGGTAAAAATCTCCCCCCGCTTCTGTTACCTGGCGGATCGTCTCGTCCGGGGGATCGCTGTTGTAGGTCCCTGCCACCCTGGCCCCCGCCCGGACCAGCGCCAGGGTAATTCCCTGTCCAATCCCGGTGGCCGATCCGGTTACCACCGCCACTCTGCCTTCAAGCCCCATCGTTCCCCCTTTGGTTACCAAACCGGTTTTAGTTCCCGGCCTGTGGCCCGGTCCAGGTTCTTTCGCCGGACCCAATACGTCAGCAGGAACCCCCCGTCCAGGCGAAGCTCACTGCCGTTGGCAAATCCCGAATCGTCCGCGGCAAAGTACAGAACCGCCTCCGCGATATCCCGTATTGTTCCCATCCGCGGACCGTTGATCCGCTCCCCGGCATGTTCGTACAGGGGGGATAAATCGCTGTAGAAACGCTCCCATTCGGCTTCCACCGGGCCCATTTCTATCACATTAGTTCTAATGTTGAATTTCCCCATGTCCAGGACCATTTCACGGGCAAGGTTTTTAAGGCAGCCCTTGGCCATGCTGTAGGCGAAACACGCGCCGCAGGGCTTTTCGTCGTGGATGGAACTAACAAACACAAAGCTGCCGGACCGCCTTTCCTTCATGGAAACGCCGGCGGCTGCTGCATACAGGTAGGCGCTTTTAACGTTGACCGCCATAATCCGGTCAAAGGTTTCGTCATCGCAGTCTTCCAGGGCGGCGGGGATTATCTCGTTGTTATTAAAAACCAGTATATCAATGCGGCCGTATTTTTCCAGAACCGCCTGTACCGCCCCGTCAATTGCCGCCTTGGAACAGGGGTCCGCGGAGCTCATCAATTCCGCCGGGGGCGGGGGTTCCAATCCGGCGGGGGATAGGGCGGGGAACACATTCGCCGCCACGCGGGCCCCTTCTTCCGCCAGCCGGGCGGCAATGCCCTGTCCCGCCGGAGAAGCGCCGTCGGTAATAAACGCCACCTTGTCCTTCAGTTTCATTAATCTCCCCCTTCGGCCCGGCAAACTAAAATTACCGCCTAATAGAGTTGTTCGATAACCTTTCGTTTAAAAAGGTTGTTGAACAAGTCCAATGTGCGATTTCCAGGACTTTCTTAAAATATCGGAGCATTATACAATACCGCCAGGAGCATAACCATGAACGAATCGAATCTGCCGAAAAATTCCGGAAGCGAGTACGAGGAATTGCTCAACTTTGTAAAAACCGGCGGCAAGCCTTCCTGCCTCAAGATTACCGATATCCGCTTTACCGACATTGCGGACGCCCCCATGCACTGCACTATCATGAAGTTGTATACCAACCAGGGCATTGTGGGCTATGGGGAAGTCCGGGACGGGGCAACCAAGACCTACGCCCTTATGCTGAAGAATCTCCTTATCGGGGAAAACCCCTGCAGCATTGATAAAATTTTCCGCAAGATCAAACAGTACGGCTACCATAGCCGCCAGGCCGGCGGCGTCTGCGCCGTGGAAATTGCCCTGTGGGATCTGGCGGGCAAAGCTTACGGCGTCCCCGTCTACCAGATGCTGGGCGGGAAATTCCGGGACAAGGTGCGCTGCTACTGCGACACCGATGTTGAAGGCAAACACAGCGGCAAGGATATGGGAAACGCCCTAAAAGAGCGGATGGCCAGGGGTTTTACGTTCCTCAAGATGGACCTGGGGATAGGGCTCCTCTTTGACGTCTCCGGCGCCCTAACCGCCCCCCTGGGGTTCTTGGAAGAATTCCGCAGCAAAGGCCGGGAATACCATCACTATCTGCGGAGCAGGGACACATTGGACAACGAATTTTACGCCCTGCGGAACGCCGCATTCGATGTTCAGAACATAGCCCACCCCTTTACAGGTATCCGCATTACCGAAAAAGGCCTGGATTACCTTGAACAGTACGTCAGGGAAGTGCGGGAGGTTATCGGCTGGGATATTCCCCTGGCCATTGACCACTTTGGCCACCTGGGTGTGGAAGACTGCATCAAACTGGCCCGGCGGATCGAGCCCTACAATATCGCCTGGGCGGAAGACATGATCCCTTGGCAGATGACCGGTGAGTACGTCAGGCTCCGCAACTCCACCACCACCCCCATTGCCACCGGGGAAGACATTTACCTTAAAGAGGGCTTTAGACCCCTGCTGGAATCAGGCGGAGTCGCGGTAATCCACCCGGACATTCTCAGTTCCGGCGGCATTCTGGAAAACAAGAAAATCGGCGACATGGCCCAGGAATACGGTGTCGGCATGGCGGTCCACATGGCGGAAACCCCGATTGCGGCTATGGCCTGCGTCCATTCGATTGCCGCCACGGAGAATTTCCTGGTTCTGGAAAACCACTCCGTGGACGTACCCTGGTGGGACGATCTGGTCAAGGGCCTGCCCAAACCCATCGTGGACCACGGCTACATCACCGTCCCCGATAAACCCGGCCTGGGCATTGACGAACTCAACGAAGAGCTTATCGCCGAACACGTCCATCCCCTCATCCCCGGACGGTGGGAGCCCACCGATAACTGGAACTACGAACTGTCCAACAACCGGCTCTGGTCCTAACAGCCTGTATTGCACATTAAAAGGGGAGAAGCCTCCGGCTCCTCCCCGGCCGGATCCGGCGTTTTCCGCCACCTCCCCTCATAAGCCCGGCGGGAGTAAGCGGCAATTTTACTTTTAGCGAAAAAGCCTCTTTGTCCAACAAAAAAATGGTCAAATGACGACGTTCCCGCGGGTATTACCCGGAATTACCGTTCACCATTTGACCATTTTTTACCTTGATTAACCCCCTTTTAAGCAATGTTAGTTTTTTTAGGGGGAGAAAAGACGCCCGAAGAATGTAACAGGGGGTGCCGGTTTCGCTAAAGCAAAAAACGAAAGAATCTGGGGTGGGGGCCCCGGATTTTTCCAGCCGGCAGGAAAGCCGGTGATTTTATAGGCGTCTTTTCCATCGGAAAATTTTGTAAAAGTAAAATTGCGGGAGTAAAACCCCGGTTTTCAAAGGACCGCGGCTTTGCTATGCTGGATACAAATGGACATTCAAAACACGGTAAAGAACCTCCATCCCCTGGAAGTGCGGATCCTTCTGACATACCGGACAGGGGATGAGTTGAGCATTGAGCGGGTGGAACGGGACCTGGGGTTTAAGAGCGGCAACGGGAACCAAGCCCTGTCCTGGCTTTCCGGCAAGGGCCTGGTGCGGGAGATCCGCCGGGAGCTGAAGCGTTTTTTTGAACTGACCGGTCTGGGCCGCGAATGGAAAGAGAAGGGAACGGCGGAGGAGCGGATTATTGAGCTTGTCCGTATTAAAAGCGGGTTGCGGCTCCCGGAGATTGCGGCGGCCCTTAAACTTGACAACAGGGATGCGGGCAGTGCCTTTGGGGGGCTTTCCAAACTGGGGGCCCTGGCTATGGACGGGGACAAACGGGTCTTTACGGCCCTGCCCGCCGAAGACCTGGCAAACGGCAGGCCCGCACGGGGACCCGCCGCCGAACACCTGGCCCTGGTCCGCGGCCTGTTGGACCGGGGGGCCGCAGAAGGGACGGTTTTATCCCTGGACGATCTTTCCGGGGAGGAACAGGCCCTTATGGCGGGGGGCCTTGCCAAAAAGCGGGGCGCCGCAGGGGCGGCTTTTAGGGAGGCCGAGCGGGAAACGGTGATCTTCGGCCTGACTGCCGAAGGAGAAGCGGCCGCGGCGGCCTTAAAATCCACCGGCGTTACGGGGGACGAGATTGGAACCCTTACCACGGAAATGTTGGAATCCGGCTCGTGGAAGGACAAGAATTTCCGTTCCTACAACGTCAAGGTTCCCCCGGCCCGGCTTATCCCCGGCCGCAGCAACCCCTACGCCAAATTCCTGGAGGATGTAAAGGACAAACTCTGCTCCCTGGGCTTTGAGGAATTCGACGGCCCCCTGGTAGAAACGGAATTCTGGAATTCCGACGCCCTCTTTATGCCCCAGTTCCATTCCGCCAGGGACATCCACGACGTATACCGCATTACCGAACCCGGCCAGGCCGGGACCATCGAGGAGCCCTGGCTTTCCAACGTGGCGGCGGCCCACGAAAACGGCGGGAACACCGGAAGCCGGGGCTGGAGCTACAGCTTTGACCGGGAATTTACCCGCCGCCTTATCCTGCGCAGCCAGGGAACGGTGCTGTCCGCCAAGACTCTGCCCAGGGCGAAAATTCCCGGCAAGTACTTCGGCATTGTCCGCTGTTTCCGCTACGACCGGGTAGACGCGACCCACCTTTCGGACTTTTACCAGACCGAAGGAATCGTTCTGGGGGAGGACGTGAACCTGCGTACCCTGCTGGGGATGCTGGAGATGTTCGCCCTGGAGGTGGCGGGGGCCAGCGAAGTTAAGTACGTCCCCGGCTACTTCCCCTTTACGGAACCTTCGGTGGAGGTCCACATCCGCCACCCGGTGCTGGGCTGGTTTGAACTTGGCGGTTCCGGCATCTTCCGGCCGGAGGTAACTTCCTCCCTGGGGGTCCATGTTCCGGTGGCCGCCTGGGGCATCGGCATTGACCGCATGGCCCTGATGGCCCTGGGGCTGAACGATCTGCGGGAACTTTTCAGCAACAACATCGAAAATGTCCGGCTTAGGCGGACCAAAGAAACGGCGTTATAATTGGGGCAGAAGGAGCAGGGAATGAAGGTACTAATTATCGGCGGGGCCGGTTATATCGGGAGTCACGTAACCAGGGAACTGCTTGACCGGGGATACCGGGCGTCCGTGTTTGATAATCTTTCCGCCGGGCTCCGGGAAAATCTTTTCCCGGAAGCGGAATTTATCTACGGGGATATTATGGATTACCAGGCCCTGCGCCGGGCTATGGGGGGCGGGAATTTTGACGCCCTTGTCCACCTGGCCGCCTTTAAGGCCGCGGGGGAATCGATGATCGCTCCGGAAAAATACTCGCTCAACAACATAAGCGGCACCCTTAATATCCTGAACGCCGCATCGGAGGCGGGGATTAAGAACCTTGTTTTTTCTTCCAGCGCAGCGGTTTACGGGGAACCGGAGTATATCCCGATTGACGAAAAACATCCGGCAAACCCGGAAAA
>JAIRXT010000087.1 GCA_031268125.1 Treponema sp.
GGAAAGGATACCAAACCCGCTTAAATGCCATTTTACGGCAGGCCATGCTAAAAGAAGCCAATTAATTAGAGCCTCCCCGACGTAGTGGTAACAGCCTGACATAGGGCGTATTTTTTTCAATTCATCCTCGTCATATCCGCAGCAACAACTCTTTTTCACTGGAGTTCCTGGGGCAAGCCGTGATCTCCAAACCCATACCAAGGCTGTCCAGATAATCAATCAGTGTAGAAATTCGTATATCCTTGCGAACGAAAATTGCTGGGTAATCCGTAAGCGGTCTTTCCTAAGGGGCGTTTTTCTGGTATAGCTTTTTCATGCTCGGAAAAAAGATCGGAAAAATGATCGAAGGAAAAGAAGCCCCCCAGGGGCCTTCCGGCGTTAGCGGAACCGGAAAACCGGCAGAAGCGGCCCTGCTCTGGGCGGGGCGGCTGGCGGAAAAGCCCGAACAGGAGGCGTTTGCTTTTCAGGCGTCAATCGCCGTGGACCGGCGGCTTGCCCCCGACGATATCAGGGGAAGCCGGGCCCATGCGGCCATGCTGGGAGAGCGGGGGATCATCCCCGCGGAAACCGCCGAAGCCCTGGACGCGGAACTGGCCCGGATAGGCGCCGAACTGGAGGCCGGGACTCTGGAGATTGACGGGGGGGCGGAGGACATTCATTCGTTTATTGAAGGGGTCCTTACCGCCCGGCTGGGGGATCCGGGGCGGATGGTCCACGCGGGACGGAGCCGGAACGATCAGGTGGCCCTGGACCTGCGGCTGTACCTGCGGCGGACCCTGCCGGAACTGCGGGCGGAACTGGAGCGGACCCTGTCCGTCCTGCTGGACCGGGCGGAGGAGCATGCTGCCAGCGTGATGCCCGGTTATACCCACCTGCAGCGGGCCCAGCCGGTAACCCTGGGCCACTGGCTTTGCGCCTGGGCCTGCGCGCTGGACCGGGACCGGGACCGCCTGGGAGACGCCCTGGGCCGGCTGGACGAATGTCCCCTTGGATCGGGGGCCCTGGCGGGCAGTACCCTGCCGCTGGACCGGGAGGCCGTAGCCGCGGCCCTGGGCTTCCGCCGTCCCAGCCTGAATTCCATGGATTCCGTGGCGGACCGGGACTTCGCCCTGGAGATTGCCGCCGCCTGCGCCATTACCCAGACCCACCTTTCCCGGTTTTGCGAGGACCTGGTGATCTGGTCCAGTGAAGAATCGGGCTTTTTGGACATGGGGGAAGCGTGGAGTACCGGGTCTTCCATCATGCCCCAAAAGAAAAATCCCGACTTTGCGGAGCTTGTCCGGGGCAAGGCGGGGCGCAGCGCGGGCAATCTGATGACCCTGCTTAACCTGCTCAAGGGGCTGCCCTATGCCTACGACAAGGACCTGCAGGAGGATAAAGAGGCCCTGTTTGACAGCCTGGATACCCTGCAAAGCTGTCTGCGGATCTTCCGGGGCATGATCGCCGCCGCTCGTTTCAATACCGGGCGGATGGAGGCGGCCTGCACCGGGGGTTTTTTGGAGGCCACCGATGCGGCGGAATACCTGGTGAAGAAGGGGCTGCCCTTCCGCCGGGCCCACGAGGCCGTGGCGATGATCGTGCGGGACTGTATTGCCGCGGGGCAGCAAACAATCGGCCGGCGGAGTCTTGAGGAACTGCGGCGCTACTCGCCGCTCTTTGACGAGGACCTGTACCCCGCCCTTTCCCCCTCCTCAGGGGCCGGGGCCAGGAATCTTCCCGGCGGGCCGGCCCCCGGTGAAGTCCGGCGGCAGATCGGCGTTCTGCGTAAAAGACTGGAGAACTAGCCCCCGGCTTGCCGTGTTTTGGCGGTAAGCTCCGGGGCCGCAGCACTATGAGCAGTATTTTATACAATCTGGGTTTTTTTATTCGGACCGTCAGGGGGATACCCCGGATGTTCGGCGCCGGGGCTTCCCGTAAAATTCTGGTCATGCAGATTCTCTTTACCTTTGTGCAGGCCCTGGGGTTGTCCTCCCTCCTGTCCCTGGGGATAGGGGCGGCCGTGAACGTGATCGGCATCCCCTTTCTTACCCAGCTTTCCCAGGAACGGTACATCTACAGCCTGCTTATCATAATTATTACCCGGGAACTGGGACCCCTGCTGGGGGCCTTTATCATAATCTCCCGTTCCGCCACCGCCATTGCTACCGAAATGGCGGGGATGGTAATCTCCCACGAGGTGGAAGCCTATATATCGGTGGGCGTGGATCCCATCGAACACCTGGCAAGCCCCCGTTTCCTGGGCGTTACCATTTCCATGTTCCTGCTGAACATCTTCTTTTCCCTTTTCGGTCTTGCCGGTTCCTTCCTGGTGGCCCAGTTGTTTAACGCCATGCCCGCGGGGATCTACTTTGGCAATCTGCTGGAAGCATTGACCCTGCCGGACCTGGTGGTCTCTGTTCTTAAAAGCATCGTATTTGGGGTGATCATTTCCCTTACGGCTATTATCAGGGGCTTGTCCGTGGACCGTGCCAGTACGGAGATACCCGTGGCGGGGCTCAAGGCCGTAGGCTCCGCCTTTGGCGGCTGTGTTCTGGCAGATATCCTGCTTTCCGCTTTGTACTACATGATGTTATGATAAGCGCATGGCGGGACTGCTGGAACTGAAAAATGCCGGTTTTTCTGCGCAGAATCAGGAAATAATCCGCAATATTTCCTGGGTTTATGCGGAAGGGAAAACCACCGCGCTGGTGGGGCCCTCCGGCGGGGGGAAAAGCACGGTGCTTAAACTTTCCGCCGGTCTCCTGGTGCCCACCCAGGGGGAGGTGAATTTCCGGGGGAAGAGTATTTCCCAGATGAGCCGCCGGGAAAATTTGGAATTCAGGAAAGAGGGCGCCGTAGTGTTCCAGGATTCTGCCCTTTGGGCCAATCAGACTATCCAGCAGATTCTGGAACTTCCCCTGCAGGTCCATTTTCCCGAAATGTCCCCCAGGGACCGGACCGCACGGGTGCGGGAGGTTCTGCATACGGTGGGTTACCGGAAGGAGACCGGCATCCGGCCCGCCATGCTTTCTATGGGGGAACAGAAACTTGTCGCCTTTGCCCGTGCCCTGATGTGCCGGCCCGGGATTCTTTTTCTTGACGAATGGACCGAATCCCTGGACGACCGTTCCGCCCGGCGGCTGGTAGAACTGGTGCGGACCCATAAGCTCCAGGGGCATACGATTATCTTTGTGAGCCACGATCTCCATATTATCCAGGATTTGGCCGATTATGCGCTGGTTATTTCCGGCGGGGAACTGCATACGGCGCTTACGGATTCTCAGATTGAAAGCGATGCCACCATAGGCCGTTTCCTGGAGCAGGAGGTCGATACATGAATCAAAGCGGTTTTCTCGGCTTTGCCGGTTCCGGCATTGCGGGGTGCGGGAAATGAAATTTATCATCCGTTTCGCGGATCAGGTGGTGGGAATTTTGTCCGTCATCGCTTTGGCGGCACTGGTGGCGGTGATCATTTTTCTGGGATCCGGCCAGCGCTGGTTTTCCAAGGATTACCAGTTTGTTACCTACTTCGATTCGGCTGCGGGGCTGAGTAAAAACATGGCTGTCCAGTACAAGGGTTTTACCATTGGCCGTGTGAAGTCCTTTGATCTTACCCAGGATGACCGGGTGGAAGTGCGGTTTTACATCTTCGATACCTATATTTCGCGGGTCCGCCGGGGTTCCCTGGTGGACATCAGTATCAGCCCGGTAGGATTGGGGAACCAGTTCCTCTTTTATTCCGGCCTGGGTTCCGGGATGATGGAGGAGGGGGAGCTTATCCCCGCGGTGTCGTCTGTTGAAGGGCGGGAAGCCCTGAATAGGGGCATTGCCTTTATTCCCAAACAGGACGACAGCATTGGGGTGATTCTTTCCCAGGTGAATTCGCTTTTGGCAAGTGTAGAAACCCTGGTGAAGGACATAAGCGGCGCCTTTGAAGGAACCGGCGGTACGGCCCTGGGGCGGACTCTGGGTAACGTCGAAGAAATTTCCCGGAATTTAACCGGGATACCGGACACGGTGGAAGATGCCCTGGATCAACTGCTGGGGACCGTGGATCAGCTTGCGGCAAGCGTACAGCCCATCCTGACGGATTTACAGGCTATCTCCGGCGATCTAAGCGATCCCGATGGAACCGTGGCCCGGATACTGGACTCGCAAGGGCCGGTGTATACCAATCTGGTGGCAACCTTGGAATCGGTTTCCGGCACCATCGGAAGCGTGGAAAAAGCCGCCGCCTATGTGCCGGCCCAGCTGCCCCAGATCACGGCCATGCTTAACGAGGCCCAGCAGGTACTCCGCAGCGTGGAGGACGCGCTGACCGCCGTCCTGAACAACCCGCTGTTGAAGAACGGGGTGGGAGGCCGGGTGGAAAACCAGCCCACCGGGACCAGTATGCGGGACATAGAATTTTGACGGAAGGTAAGGGATGAAAAACGGCCGCAGGTTTTTTGGAAAATTCCCGGTCCCCCCTATCAACGGGCTAAACTTGACCCACAATGTTCCGCCGGGGCCGGGAAATTGCCGGGAAAACGCATGTAGAATCTGCCTTCGCTATCTTCGATACGTCGGCAATATGCCGCCGGCAGAGAATTCCATATGTTTCCCTGGCCCTTTCCCGGCCCCGGACACACGACATGGGTCAAATTTAGCTTTATTGTGGGGAAGAGATATGTACAAGGTGTTACATGTGCTCCACAGCGCATTGGACCGGGTTAAATTGCGGGTCAAGTTTAGTATCAAAGGGGGCTGTTGCCTGCTGTGCCTCCTCCTGTGGGGCGCATGTTCTTCGGCCCCCAAAAGGCCCGCGGAGATCCATGTCCGGCGGGACGGCGCCGAAAAGCAGCTTGAACTGGCCAACCGGCAGGCGGAACAGGGCGATTTTGACGGCGCCCTGGCCCTGCTGGAACTTTCCCGGATTCTGGCGGTTACATCGGACGATCTTTCCCTGCGGGTCCGAATCACCCTTTCCCGGGGGAATGTTTTTTTCTACCAGGGCAAGAGGGAGGAGGCCGCCCGCGAATGGGCGGCGGCCCTGGCGGAGGCGGAGGAATCCGGGGACGGCGAACTGGGCGCCATTGCCCGGATCTACGAGGCCCGGGGCCGTCTCTTGAGCGCCTCCCCGGAGGAAAAGGGGAAGATCGCCGCCGCCGTGGCCGGGGAGGTAAACGCCGGGATTCCCCGGATAAAAAAGGACAATCTTTCCATCGCCTTGGGCTGGACCGTGGTGGGGCTGGCGGAAAAAGAAGGCCGCCGTTTCGGTGAGGCGGAGGCGGCGCTGCGGAAGGCCCTGGCGATACACGAAAAGGGGAATTACCTGGAACAGGCGGCCTACGACTGGTACGTTATTGCCTCCGTCCGCTCGGTGGCGGGAGACTATGCCGGGGCCGTGGAGGCTCTGGAGGCGGCCCTTGCCCTGGATCGCCGGGCGGAAAATTCCTGGGGCCTGGCTATGGACTGGCGCGCCCTGAGCGAGGTCCACCGCCGGGCCGGCAGGACGGCCGATGCCGAGGCTGCCGCCGCCCGCTCCGGGGAAATACTCAAGGCCCTGGGACGTGAATAAACCTCCGGGCTGGTTACCCTGTAAACACTAAATTGCAGATAACTGGAACAATGTTAACATCCGGGGCGGGGGATTTGCCCCGGAAGGCAGCAGTATTCCGCTTCATTTAGAATTTACAGGGTATTAGAAGTTTAGTTCCGCAGGCTTCCCCGCCGCCAGTGTTACTTTCCGCTCTTCCCCGTTCCGGCAGGACACCCTTAGTTCCCGGTCAATCTCCGAAACAAGGACGACCCTTGCGGCGGCGCCGTCCCAATACAGATCGACCGTCAGTCTTCCCTTGGCGCGGAGGCCCCTGCAACGGCCCTTTTCCCAGGCCTCCGGCAGTGCGGGCAGCACGGCGATACCGCCGGTTTCGCCGTGCCCGGTGTTCTGCAAGAGCATTTCCGCAATGCCCGCCGTAACGCCGAAGTTACCGTCAATCTGGAAGGGCGGATGGGCGTCGAACATGTTGGGGTAAGTGCCGCCGCTTCCCGGATGACTGGTTCCCGTACTGTCCACAAGCCGCAGTTGGTTGTTAAGGATGACCAGGGCATGATCGCCGTCCCGCAGCCGGGCCCAAAAATTCACCTTCCAGGCAAGGCTCCAGCCGGTGCCGTCATCGCCCCGCAGTTCCAGGCTTTTCTTGCATGCCGAAAAAAGTTCCGGTGTTTTTTCGCTGATCTGGTTTCCGGGGTAGAGGCCGTAGAGATGGGACGTATGCCGGTGGCGGGGTTCGACCTCCTCATATTCGCCGTCCCATTCCAGAAGCTGGCCCCTGCTGCCGGTTTGGTAAGGAAACAGCTTCCCGGCGATCTCCGAAAGCCTGCCGGAAAAATCCCCGTCTATTCCCAAAATACCTGCCGCGGCGATGCAGTTGGTCAACAACTCCCTGATAATTGCCATTGTCATGGCGGAAGTGCCGGCGGTGGCGAATTGTTTCCCGTTGATAGTAAAGCTGTTTTCCGGCGAGGTTGAGGGACAGAACATAAGACGGCCCTGTTCGTCTTCAGTCAGCAGGGCGGTGTAAAATTCGGCGGCGGCCTTCATGACGGGGTATGCCGTTTCCGCAAGAAATTTTTTGTCCAGCGTGTATTCATAGCGCTCAAAAAGATGTTCGCAGAGCCAGCCGGCCGAAAGATTCCAGTTGGCAAAGGCGCTGCAGCCCTTCCAGTGGTTTCCCATAGGCCGGGTTATGCGCCATATATCGGTGTTGTGGTGGGATACCCAGCCCGGCGCGCCGTAGATTTCCCGCGCCGTGGTTTTTCCCGCTACGGCAAGATCGCTGATAAGATCGATAAGGGGAAGCTGCATTTCTTCCAGGGCGCAGGGCAGCGCCGGCCAGTAATTCATCTGGGTGTTGATGTTGATGGTATAGTTGGAACTCCAGGGGGCCCGG
Organism: Treponema sp.; assembly: GCA_031268125.1. GTDB lineage: Bacteria > Spirochaetota > Spirochaetia > Treponematales > Breznakiellaceae > JAISFT01. The sequence continues at coordinate 6,915 of JAIRXT010000087.1, forward strand.
AGTTCGCTGTTCCATATTCCCTGAAGATTCGCCGCCAGGGTCCCCGGCGCGGAGGCCGAAATGAGGAGGTAACGGCCGAACTGGAAAAGGAGGCTGTAAAGGGCGGGGTCGTTTTTTTCCTCCGTAAAGCGGCGGAGCCGCTTGTCTGTCGGCAGGGCGGCGTTTTCGTTTTCTCCAAGATCGATGTCTACGCGGCTGTAGTACTTTTTATGGTTTGTGATATGGGCTTCAAGGAGCTGATCCCAGCTTTTGCCCGCGGCCCGCTCCAAAACCCCGGCGCAGATGCCCTTTTCGTCCTTGCCGTTAAGCCAGGGCTGTACGTTCCAGCCGGAAAAACTGGTTTCCGCGTTTACCAGTATTACTACGCTGTCGGCGCCGCTGACGGAAAGGGAATCGTCCTTTAGGGAAAGGCTGCCGCCGGAAACAAGGGGCAGAACGTTCATGGTAAAACGCATGCCCTTTTCTTCGTCTTTGTCCGAATAGGTGATGGGATTGGGGGTATCGACATAGTTGGGCTGCACGTCGGAGGGCGCAATGCCGTCAAGGCAGAGGCAGCCGCCCCTTGCGGAACAGGCGGAGCGCAGCGGGCTTCTCATGGTGAGGGTAAAGCTGATGCGCCCCGGCTTATCCGCCGTAAACCGCATCACAATGCAGTTGTCCGGGGCGGAGGCAGCGTATTCCCTGCGGTACCGGGCGCCTTCGTACTCATAGGAAGTTTCCGAAACCGCCCGGTCCAAGTCCAGGCTGCGGGTGTAATTTTTTACGTTCCGGTGCTTAAAGCCGATAAGAACGTCCCCCGCGGGGAGGTAGGACTGGGACCAGGGGGAGGCGATTTCCCGCTCAAAGAGTTCTTCCGCCTCGGCCAGGCGTCCCTGCCGTACCAGATCACGGATAGCCCTGCTTTCCCCGGCCTTGTTCTTCGGCCCCCGGTCCGCGGGGTAGCCGGACCAGAGGCTGTCTTCGTTGACCGGGAGGATTTCGTCTTCGGTTTTTCCGAAGACCATAAGGCCCAGGCGCCCGTTTCCCAGCGGCAGGGCTTCCGTCCACTGTTCCGCCGCCTGCTCATACCACAGTTTCATGTTGTCCTCGCTTCATTTTTTGCCGGCGGCGCGATCATTCCTTGAACATGATCCGGTTCCGGCCGTTTTCCTTGGCAAGGTAGAGGTACTTGTCCGCCTGCTGGATAAGTTCCATAAAATCCCCGTCCATACTGGGAATGATGGAGCTGATCCCGATGCTAATGGTGATTGAGGTGGGTTCCCCTTCCTGGGTCAGGACGACTCCGTTTTCCACATCCCGGCGGATAGCCTCCGCCACCTTTGCGGCTCCCGCCGTATCGGTGTCCCCCAATAATACGGCGAATTCTTCACCCCCCAGCCGGGCAACCATGTCCGAAGGGCGGTGGAGGTTGTCCATGAGGACTTTGCCGATAAATTTAAGAAGCCGGTCCCCCTGGGGATGGCCGTAGGTATCGTTGTAATTTTTGAATTTGTCCACGTCCAGCATCAGTATGCTTATGCAGGACTTGCGCCGGCAGGTACGCCGCCACTCCTCCTTGATCCGTATGTCAAAAAAACGCCGGTTAGGAATGTCCGTCAGTGCGTCGATCATGCCCAGCCTTTCGATGGTGCGGATATGCTTAACCATGTCCAGCTGGATCCGTATACGGGCGGTAACAATGGCGCTGTGGAAAGGCCGGGTAAGGTAGTCCACCGCCCCCAGCCGCAGTCCCCTTTCTTCGTCTTCTACGCTGGCATTATTGGTTAAGAGGATTACCGGAATATTGCGGGTCTCGTCCATTTCTTTCAGCGTCAGAAGCAGATCGAAACCGCCCGCGCTGCCAAGGCACAGGTCCAGAAGAATAAGATCCGGCCGGTGATCCAGAATAATATTTACCGCTTCTTTGCCGCTGGTGGTAAATTCCGGATGATACTCGTTTTGAAGTATTCTGCGCAGATCTTCACTGTTGGAATTTTTATCCACTACTACCAGAATGCTGGACTGGTTTTGAGCTTCCATCCTGTTTATCCTCCGGGTTAAAGACAACCGCTCCCGCCGCGGGATTCCCGGCAGCAGGGCGGAACGCTTATTACCAGCTTAATATAATATTTTCTGTTGCTGCTGTATATACGGCCGGCAATTCTCACAGCAATTCTCATTTTAACCATTCCACAACGAAAAGGCGCTGGAGGTCTTGTCTAAACTTGACCCGCAGCGTTCCTCCGGGGCCGGGAAATTGCCGGAAAAACGCGTGTAGAATCCGCCTCCGCTATCTTCTGGGAATTGCCGGTTTCGCGGGAGGCCGGTTGGAGGTTAGATTCTCTGGGCCCGCAGGGCGTTGAGGATGGCGATGATGGACACCCCCACGTCCCCAAAGACGGCGGCCCACATGGAGGCCAGTCCCAGGGCTCCCAGGATCAGGATAATGCCCTTGAGGGCCAGGGCGAAGCTGATGTTCTGTATGACGATACGGTGGGTCTTCCGGGCAATGGCCAGCGCATCGGCCAGGCGGGAGGGTTCGTTAGTCATCAGTACGATGTCCGCCGCCTCAATGGCCGCATCCTGGCCCATGCCCATAGCGACACCCACATCGCTGCGGGCCAGGACCGGCGCGTCGTTGATGCCGTCCCCCACGAAGACTATTTTTTTGCTTCCGCCCTTGAAACCGGTTTCGGCGTAGAGGGCTTCCAGCCGGGCTACCTTGTCCTGGGGAAGGAGTTCCCCGTAAACGCCGTCCAGTTCCAGCGCCGCGGCCATGCTCTCCGCAGTGGCGGTACTGTCCCCGGTGAACATGAGGATCCGGCGGATTCCCGCCGCCTTGAGCCTGCGGATTGCCGTCCCGGCGTCCGCCTTGGGCTCATCGCCAATTTCCAAGTGTCCGGCGTAGGCCCCGTCGCGGGCTATGTATACCGCCGTTCCCGGTACCCGGAGGGCGGGGCAGGGGACCCCCTGTTCTTCCAGCAGCCGCCGGTTGCCGGCCAGTATGGTTTTGTCCCCCATGACCAGGCGGATTCCCCGGCCGGGAATTTCCTGGTGGGACACGATGCCGGCCCGGTCTACGGTAATGCCCCGTTCTGCGGCGGCGTTTTGGATGGACAGGGCTATGGGGTGGTTGGAAAACTGCTCCGCCGCCGCCGCACAGCCCAGCAGCTCCTCCGGGCTGAGGGAGGGGGCGTTGACGATGCCGGTAACTTTGAAGATTCCCCGGGTCAGGGTTCCGGTTTTGTCAAAAACCACCGTGTCCGCCCGGTTCAGGGCCTCCAGGTAGTTTCCCCCCTTGACGAGGATTCCCCTCCGGGAGGCCCCGCCTATGCCTCCAAAGAAGCTGAGGGGCACGGATATTACCAGGGCGCAGGGACAGGAGACGACAAGGAAGACCAGTGCCCGGTGGAGCCAGGAAGGAAAAAACCGGGCAAAACCGGTGATGAAACCGGTTTCTTCCAGGTTCATGGCCTCCGCCCCCAGGACCAGGGGGGGGATGAGGGCCAGGGCCAGGGCAACGCCTACCACCGCGGGGGTGTAGTACCGGGCAAAGCGGGTGATAAAATTCTCCACCGGCGCCTTTCTGCTGCCGGCCTCCTGTACGAGCCGCAGGATTTTGGAGGCCGTGGATTCCCCGAATTCCTTGGCTGCCCGTACGGTAAGGACGGCGCTTTTGTTGATGGACCCCGACAGCACTTCGGACCCCGGCTCCACATCCCGGGGCATGGATTCCCCGGTCAGGGCGGAACAGTCCAGTGAGGAACGGCCTTCGGTAACCAGCCCGTCCAGGGGGATCTTTTCCCCCGGCTTTACAAGGATCAGGTCTCCGGGGTGTACGTCCCGGGGATGTACCCGCGCCAGTTCCGTTCCCTGCATCAGGTTGGCGTAATCGGGCCGTATATCCATCAGGGCCGTGATGGAAGCCCTGGACCGGCGCAGGGCCGTCTCCTGGAAGGCCTCTCCCACCTGGTAGAAGATCATCACCGCCACCGCCTCGGGGTATTCGCCGATGCAGAAGGCCCCCAGGGAGGCAATGGCCATAAGGAAATTTTCGTCGAAAATTTCCCCCCTTCTGATGTTTTTCAGGGCCCGCAGCAGAACTTTTCCCCCGGTCAGGAGGTAGGCGGCCGCGAACAGGCCCAGGCTCAGTACCTGGCCGGGCCCGCCCCAGGCGGCAAACAGGCCGGAAATTCCGGTTCCCTCCCCGAAAAGCAGGGCCCCCCGGTTCCGCAGTGCCAGGGCCGCGGCCAAGAGCAGGGCGCCCAGGCCGATGGGAAGAAACAGCGCCCGCTGATCCGCAGGTCCGGCCTGGTCCGCCGCCTCTGCGGCGCAATGATCGCAGCAGCGCCCTTCCCGGCCCTTATGTTCCCGGTCTTTACCGGATTCGCCCTGTACAGGGGCGTTTATCTTTTCCATTACGCAAACCTCCCGCGGCCCGGCCGCAAAAATCACCGGCCCCCCGGCCGGTACTCACCAACGTGGACCAGTCCCTGGGAGAAGATACCGCTTACATGCTCGTCGTCCAGGGAGTAGAACACCACTTTTCCTTCCCGGCGGTACTTGACCAGCTTGGTCTGCCGCAGGGTCCTTAACTGGTGGCTGATGGCCGACTTGCTCATCCCCAGCAGGGCGGCAATATCGCAGACGCACATCTCCGCGTGGAGCAGGGCGCTGATGATTCTTACCCTGGTGGAGTCCCCAAAGACCTTGAATAGGTCCGCCAGGTCCATCAGTGCCTCTTCCCCCGGCATCTTTTCCCGTACCGCCCGCACTACGTCCTCGTGGAGGACCGTACAGTCAATGCGTTCTATGTCAATGTTTTCCGCTCCCATAGCCAGCTTCCTTTGTGCTTATCTGTTGAACGATTGAATAGTCATTCAACTGTTCAATTGAAATATACTATCCCAGGCGGAACCTGTCAAGAAGATTCCGAGGGAAGACGGCAATTCCGAATTCAAAATTCCAAATCCGAAAAGAGACGTTAAAAAATTATCAGGGTCCTGGCGGCAGGAAAGCCGGTGATTTTATAGGCGTTTTTTCATCGAAAAATTTTGTAAAAGTAAAATTGCCGGACGGGCGGGGTGTAAATCTGGACAATTTTTTGTATGTTTGATAGAATCACTAAAATATACGGAGATTCCCAGGCTGTAATTCCGGTGTTTTGGAACCGCCTCGATTCTTTCAAAGATAAGGTTTGAAAAAATGCTGAAAATTGTATGATAACAAATACGCTGTTTTTTAAGTACGCCATAGAAATTGAACGTACCCGCTCGATAACAAAGGCGGCGGAGAATCTCTATATGGCGCAGCCGAATTTAAGCAAGGCGATCAAAGAAATTGAGGACGAT
>JAIRXT010000146.1 GCA_031268125.1 Treponema sp.
TCTCTAGGGTGACTGGAGTTCAGACGTGTGCTCTTCCGATCTCCGTTGGGGCTGTCTTTTCCGGCGGGACGAGGTTCCCCGGTCCGGCGGGGGCCTTCCGGGGCCGCTGCGGGATCAGAAGCCTTGCTGTCCCAAAGGACCAGGTCTTCCTCGAAGGCCCGGGCTGTTACCGTTGCGGGGGCGGAGAAGGCGGCGGAAGGAGCCGGGGGGGTTATAACAAAGGAGCGGCCGTCAAAGAGGATCTGGTCGTTGGCCCCTACGGCGTTGATGTAGACCAGGGGGATGTTTCCCCGGGCGGCGATCCGTTCTGCCAGGGCCTGCCGGACTTTGAGTTTTCCTGCCACGTAGGGGGACGCAGAGGGGACGCAGAGGACGGAGATTCCGGTTTTGAGCAGTTCCCGCACCGGGTCCCGCTCGTAGCTGGTGCCGGGAATATCGGTTTCCCGCCAGACATCTTCGCAGATGGCAAAGCCGATCCGTTCCTCCCGGTACTCGAAGGGGGCCCATTCCCGGGCCGGTTCGAAATTCCGGGCTTCGTCAAAGACATCGTAGGTGGGGAGCAGGGTCTTGCACTGCTCGAAGGCTATGTTGCCGTTCAGTAACACTGCGTATTCATTGACCAGGGACTTGCCCCGGGAATAGGGGCTCCGGTTTACAAAGCCCAGGCCCACTGCCAGGTTCCGGGGCAGTTCCCGCTGCAGGATATGGATTGTTTTGATGTTGAGTTCCACAAAACGGTCCTGGTCCAGGAGGTCCATGGGGGGATACCCGCAGACTGCCAGTTCGGGGAAAAGTACCAGGTCCGCCCCCTGCTCCGCGGCCCGCAGGCTAAAGGATCGTATCCTCTCCCGGTTCCCCGAAAAATCCCCGATGGTTGAATTGATCTGAGCTATGGATATACGCATAAGAGAGGATTATACAAGGTATTGCCGTAGTTGTCCTGCAAGTTTTCCGTCCGTCCGGGCCTCCATCCGGATGCCGTCTTCATCCCAGGATTCGGAGATTACCCGGGCGCCGCGGTGGAGGAGGCCTGCCAGGTCCCCCCGGTCCGGGGGAAAACAAAAGTGGAGGCTGGCGTTTAAGCCGGTAAAAAATTCCCGCATCTGTTCCTTGAGTTCTTCCAGGCCCCGGCCCTGCCGGACCGACAGGGGGATGGCCTGGGGGACTGCGGGGATGCCGGAGGGGTCCAGTTTATCGATCTTGTTGAGTACCGTTATCATGGGTATTTCCGCGGCTCCCAGTTCCTCCAGAACGGAGAGGGTAGTTTTGGTGCAGCGTTCCAGGTCCGGGTCGGAGGCGTCCGCCACATGCACTAAAAGGTCCGCGAGGGCGGCTTCTTCCAGGGTGGAATGGAAGGCGTTGACGAGGGTATGGGGCAGGTTTCTGATAAAGCCCACGGTATCTACCAGGAGTATGGGGAGGCCCCTGGAAAGCTCGAAACGGCGGGAAGCGGCGTCCAGGGTAACGAAGAGTTTGTCCTCTGCGGTCTGTTCCGCCCCGGTAAGGGCGTTCATCAGGGAGGATTTTCCCGCGTTGGTGTAGCCTACCAGGGCGCAGACGGGGATGCCCTGCCGTTCCCGCCGCCGCCGCTGGACCTGCCGCTGCCGCCGCACCTCTTCCAGTTCCCCCTCCAGGCGGCGTATCCGCTGTTCAACCTGGCGGCGGTCCAGTTCCAGCCGGGTTTCCCCGGAACCTTTGGTTCCGTAGCGGCCGCCCCGCTGACGGGACAGGTCGATGTACTTGTGGCTAAGCCGGGGCAGGGAATAAATGAGTTCCGCCAGACGCACCTGCAGCTCCGCTTCCCTGGTGGAAGCCCGCGCTGCAAAGATCTTGATGATGAGCTCCTGCCGGTCCACCGCGGGAATACTGGTCAGGGTTTCCCAGTTCCGCTGCTGGGTGGGGCTGGGATCCCAGTCAAAGACCATGCAATCCGCTTCCAGCTCCACGGCCTTATCCGCAAGTTCCTGGGCCTTTCCGGCGCCCATGCCGTATTTTGGGGACCACTCCCGGAGCTTTAACTGTTCATGGGCGACAATTTCGAGGCCCAGCGAATGTACCAGTCCTTCAAATTCCCGGGCCAGGGAGGCGGCCTCTTCCGGCCCGCCGTTTCCGGGATCCTGGCCGGAAACCTGGTCGCCGGGGGCCCGGGCCCCGGGGGCAAGGACGCTTATCAAAAAGGCCCGCAGGGGTTTATCGTATGTTTCTACGGTTTCATTCGGCACTATTTTTGTCTTCCCTCCCTTTTGCTGGTAAAATAATCCGATATATAGTACACTATGTCCAGGAGCTTACCGAGTCTGCAGCCATGAACCTTCCCCAAAAGACTATCTTTAGTCTACTTATATCGGTACTGCTTTTTACTGCCTTTAGTCTGCTGGCCTTTACCGGCCTCTTCGATCTGCTGGAACTTCGTTTTTATCACCCCCAGCTTGTTAAATCCCTGGACCAGGAGGTTGACCAGCTTTCCCGGGCCATTGATACCCTGCTTTCCGGATTACAGGGCCGTTTTGCGGAAACCCTTGAGGATGACGCAGTAAAACGCAGCTTTCTGCCCAATCAGCAGGCGGAGGATACCCTTGGGCGGGCGCAGTGTTATGATTTTTTGATGAATTCCCTGCCGGGGCTGCAGGTGGTTCGTTTTGTGGATGCCGGGGGCAGCCGGATTTATTTTTCGACACTGGCCGAAGATCTTTTAAGCCGGACCGATCCTTCTCTTTCGTACCGGAGTTATCAGGATTGTCCTGGAGTTCTGCCCTACGGGGATCTTGAATCAACGGAGGGGCAGAAGGGGCGGATTATTTTTGATGGTGTCGAAGAACAGTTGATATTTTCCTACCCTTTTTCCGATTCTCTTGAAGTGTACCGGGGCAGCGCCCTTTTTACCCTTTCCGTCCGGGCTGTTACCGAATATTTGATCCGGCAGGGACAGCTTGGGGCCGCCGAGAATCTTGTGGCGGTTGATTCTCCCGACGGTTTTTTGCTCGGCCTTCCCGCCCTGGGAACCGGGGGGTTTAAGCCGGAGGCCGCCTGGCATGGAAGCATTCTTACCCTGTACAACACCGGTCCCGCGGGGGTGGAACCCCTGGCGCTTATATCGGCCCGGGCGGGGGCCGGCTGGGGAACGGGGGACGGGTTTTTTGTGGGCCGGCTGGTACAGGAGGATATGCTGATTCTGCCGCCTGTGATGCGGTTTGTCCTTCTGAGCGCCTTTTTCCTTACGACTTTCCTGCTGGTGTTCCTGCTGTTCAGCCTGAAGCAGGACAGCATAACGATAATTCAGGCCCGGCTCAGGCGTCTTCAAAGTTCCCTGATCCGGCAGTACTACGATAGCCGGGGTGGTATAGACTGGAAACGCTGGAGCCGGGAACTGGAACGGCGGCGGGAGGATGTCCGGCTTGAGGTAAAGCGGGGGCTGCTCCGGACCGGGAAGGATAAAAAGGAAATCGACGCCCTTATAGACCGGTCCTGGGATGAACTGATTGCGGCCATGAGCGGTCTTCCGGCTGCCGGTCCCTCCGCCGGGTTTGATGAAGAGCGGATGCGGTCCCTTGTGGAAAAGGTGCTTCGGGGTGCGGGGCCGGGGTCCGATCTGGCGGCGGAAGATCCGAAACCGGCGGATTTTGACCCGGCGGAGTCTGAGGTTCTGGAAGAATTGGAAGTGGTGGAAACCCCGGAGGAACCGGAGGGCTTGCCCGGGGCAAAAAAAGTGGAAAAAGCGGACATAAAAGAGATGGCGGGAAATACGGACGAGGCGGCGGAATCCCCGGAAGAGGTCTCCGCGGAGGGTCCGGCAAGCCCGGAAGATTTGGACGCCCTGGCCAGCCGGATAGAATTTGGCCCCACTGCGGAAACCCCGGCGAGGGAGAGGGAAGACCTGTTGGAACTGGATCTTTCTTCACCCTTCAATACCCTTAGTTTTGAATCCCCCGATTTTTCCGGCTTTGAGGGGGAGAAAATTCCCGCCGGAGAAAAGGAAGAATCCGGGGAGACCAGGAAAAAACGCCGGGCGGCGGGAAACGACGGCCTGGAAGATATAAGTGAAGACGGGGGGCTGCCCCTTATCTATCAGCCCTTCCTGTTCCGGGAGAACGCCAAGCCCTGTGTCTTGCGGCCCCTGACGGAACCGGGGGGAGAACCGATCCATGAGCAGGATGGTATCCACCTGATAAACAGCGATATTCTGGACCCCACCCTGGAGACTTCCCAAACCCTGGATCCGAAATTTCTCCGCCTTGTGGAATCTATCTTAAAAAAGGAACGCGTTCCCCCCAAGTAAAGGCTTAATTCGGCAATGTCGATTGAACACTACTTCATCAGGCTGCGGGGGTCCACCGTTACGCCGTTTTTATAGACTGTAAAGTGCAGATGGGGGGCAGTACTTAGCCCGGTGCTGCCCACATCCCCCAGCCGCTGGCCGGTGGTAACGTATTCCCCGGATTTTACCCGGATAAGGCTCATGTGGCCGTAAAGGGTCCGGTACCCCGAATGGTGGCTTACCACCACATAATTCCCATAAACATCGCTCCAGCCCGCTACGATAACCTGGCCCGACATGGCGGAACGGATGGGAGTACCGCTTACGGCGCCAAGGTCTATTCCCCCGTGGAACTGCCTAACCCCGGTAAAGGGGCTGTTCCGGTAGCCATAGGGGGAGGTGATGCGTCCCGATATAGGCCAGATAAAGAGGTCCCCGTTGATTTCCTGCAAGTTTATCCAGTCAAGCCGGGCGCCGGGAATAAACAGGGCGGTTCCTTCGCGGACAGAATCGGAAAACAGTTCGTTTACCGTTTTGATATCCTCAGTATTCGCTTGGTATTTTTCCGCCAAACTGCCGAGGGTATCGCCGCGGCTTACCGTGTGGAGAACGCCGTCCTGGTTGGGGATTTTAAGGATCTGGCCTATCTGCAGGAGCCGGGTATTTTTTATGGCGTTGTATGAAATGATGGTATCCTGATTCAGGCCGAATTTTTGAGCCAGGTTACTTATCATATCCCCGCTTTCCACCCGGTAAGATTCCGAAAGGAGTATCCGCGGCTTGGAGAACAGTTCCGGCTCCGGGATACCGGCCAGCGCCGGATCGCCGTCCGGCGCTTTTTCCTCCTGGAAACTTCCGGGGCTTCCGCCCTGGGGATAAGCGCCGCCGCCAACCCCTGTTTCTGCGGCCGGTTCCTGGGCGCGGGCAACGAACAGGCTTTGTACGGGGAAAAAATGAACACTGACAACGAGCAGAACCAGCCGCACAAAGAAGCGGCAGCTCCAAAGCCAGGATTCGGTACAGAATGTCTTTTTTACCCATGCCGGGAACTTTAAAAAATGCAGCGCCAAAGATTCGCTCCTTTTCAGCGCGATTATATCATATTAATATCGGTTTTACACCAGGATCTTTAAGGGGCTTTTTGCCGTTCCTGCCCCAATTGCTGATCCAGCAGGATCAGGAGATCCCGAATTTCCGCCGCCTGCTCGTAAGCCTCATTTCCTACCGCCAGTTCCAGATCCGTTTGGAGCCGGCGCCGTTTTGCGGCCAGGGGATTGCCTTCCGCCGGGGTTCCGGAGGCCGTTTCGCGGGATGACGGAACACCATCCCCGGTGAACACCTCCGCGGGAACTCCCGCCAGCTTTAGTACGCGGGATGCAATGTAAATCGTACACTTTTCCCGGATCGCCAGGGCTATGGCGTCAGAGGGACGGCTGTCGATAATCAGCGGTTTTAATTTGGAATATTCCCTGCCGGAAAAGAAAAGCCGGGTATAGAAGGCGTCTTCCCGAATCTCGTAAACCTCCACCCGGAACAGGCTGAGTCCCAGATGCCGGGATACCTCCAAAAGGACATCGCAGGTAAGCGGGCGCTTCGCCTTCATATCCCCCAGCCCCAGGAGGATGGCATGGGCCTCGGCGTGCCCGGTAAAAACAGGTACCACCGTGTCCGAACCCAGGGGCCGCAGCAAGATTACATTCCCCTGGCCGGTGCGGGCAACGCTCCATATTTCCGCTTCCAGCATCCCGTCTGTCATATTAGCTGATAAGGCCGATAAGCCCCGCCAGGAGCCGGCGGCTTTCTTCTCCTGTACGGATGCCGGCAATCGAAGGAGCGGCGAAGGTATCCGCCGCTTCCTGAATCAAGGCATTCCCCTGTTCCAGCGCCCGTTCCAGGGCCCCCGCCGTTTCCAGGGCGCCGATCAGTTCTTCCACCTCCGGGACCGAAACTCCCCCCGTCCGGGCCCGGCTAAAACAGCGGCTTACCAGGGCCTGCCTTTGGCCGGAACCGCCGTGCAGGTAGAGGAGTACCGGAAGGCTTTTTTTCCCTTCCACCACGTCATCCCCCCGCTTTTTGCCGGGGAGCCCGGTGCGGAGATTCTTTACATCGTCCAGAATCTGAAAACCCACCCCCAGTTTTTCCGCCGCCGCCCCCATCAGTTCCGCGGCTTCGCCGGCCTGGGGCCCCGCTTCGGGAAGGGCCGCCAGAACCCCCAGGACCGCGGCAAGCCGCGCCAGGCAGCCGGTCTTAAGCCCGCACATGGTGTAATATGCCTCCAGGCCGGGCAGCGAATCAAAGTCCCGGTGCCAGCGAATGTCCATGGACTGCCCCAGGTGGAGCCGCCGCATATATTCCCCCCAGACCCCAAAGAGCCGCGCCTTCCGTTCCGCGGGAACATCCCAGGCATCGGCGCAGGCCAGGGGGAGAAAGTAAAAAAAGCTCCCCGAGTTGATGGCCGTGTCGGTTCCGTAGACAAGGTGTATTGCGGGGCCGCCCCGGCGCTGGTCGGAGTTGTCTTCGATGTCGTCATGGATAAGACTGGCGTTGTGGCAGAATTCCACCAGCGGCGACAGGGGCAGGGCCGCATCGCCTCCTCCCAGGGTTTCACAGACCAGGGTCATGAGCAGGGGCCGCCAGCGTTTACCCCCGCGGGAAAGCAGATCCCGGCAGGGCACGGTAAGGTCCGTAAGAAATTCCGGGGCCAGGCCGGGGAAAACCCGGGACGCCCAGCCGGAATCGGGGGTTTTGGGCAGCCAGGTGTCTAATACCGCTTCTATCTTTTCCAGCCTCTGGTTTATTTCCCCATTCATAGGGCAAGATTATAGCAAATGACGCGCTACGAAAAGCCGGACACATGGTCCCTAAAGGCCCAGAAAGAGGGTTATCCCGCCCGCTCGGTCTATAAACTTAAAGAAATGGACGAAAAATTCCGGCTGATCCCCTCCGGGGCCCGCCGCAAAGCCGCTCCGGCACCGTCAAAAATGCCGTCAAGGCAGGGATTCCGGGTTCTGGACCTGGGGGCCGCCCCGGGAAGCTGGAGCCTCTACGTCCTGCGTAAGCTGGCCGGCGCCGGTTTCCTTGCCGCCGCGGACCTTTCCCCCCTTTCCCGCCGCTACGACCGGGGGCTTTTTGATGGGGGGAACTTTTTTTCCCTCCGCGGGGATATTTCCGCGCCGGAGATCCGGGAGAAGCTTGTGGAAAAGGGCCCCTACCGGCTGGTTCTTAGCGATGCCGCCCCCCCGACCACCGGCAGCCGCCAGGTGGATACCCTGCGTTCCCTGGAACTGGCGGAAACAGCCCTGGGTTACGCAGAAAGCGCCCTGGAGAAGGGGGGCTGCCTGGTGGTTAAGGTGTTCCAGGGCGGGGACACAGCGGGGCTCCTGGTGAAAATCCGGGGGCTTTTTGAATCCGGCCGCGCCTTTAAACCCGCCGCCTGCCGCAGTGAATCCTTTGAGACCTACTATGTGGGACTGGGGCGGAAGTAACAGGCGCCGCAGCAATTCCGAATTCAAAATTCCAAATCCGAAAAGAGACGTAAAAAATTCATTGGGGGTCCTGCCGGCTGGAAAAATCCGGGGCCCCCACCCCAGATTCTTTCCACTTTTCGCTTTCGCGAAACTGGACCCCTCCAGCTTGTTTCGCATTTCTTTTCGCCGGTATCCGGGGTTTACAGGCTAGAAATTAACTTCCTCCGGGGATTCGGCCACGGCCATTGCTGTCATTCCCGTTTCCAAGCCGGCAAATTCGTCATCCTGGTCCATGCCCTCCGTAAAAGCGTCTGCCGCATTGACGGCGGGGTTGGTTTCGCGCCGGAATTCCGGGCGGAATTCCACATGTTCCGCCACAATGGCAACCCGGGAATGGGATTTTCCGTCGGATCCGTTCCAGCGGTCCTGTTTAAGCCGCCCTACCACCCGTACCCCCCGGCCCTTGCGGCCCTGGTTGTAACAGTGTTCGGCCAGTTTTGCCCAGGTTTCCACATCAAAGAATCCCACCTCTTTTTCCAACCCGGTATCTTGCTTAAAGAAACGGTTGGAGGCCAGGGTAAAACTGCATACCGGCGTTCCCTTGGGGGTGGAACGCAGCAGGGGGTCCCGCACCAGGTTTCCCTCGATAAGGATACTGTTAAGATTGTTCATAAATGCCTCCGAAAATTGGGGCAAAACTCTTTGGCTTACCCCTTGTGATTCGGCGGCACAGGGCCGCCGCCCACCCCGCCGGTTTGCCTGCGCTGATATCCGCGGACCTTCGGGGCCGGAGATCCGGCGCAGGCGTCAACAAAGGTGATACGTATATATAGGGGCGGCTGTGCATGGCGCTTGGATTATTGGGAAAAATTCACGGAATTATGAAAAAAACAGACATGTTCGATTAATTCCCCCTGATAGACAGGCCCCCGGGAAAATGTTACCGGCGCCTTTTCGGATTTGAAATAATTAAAATGAGAATTGCCGGTTTTACATCCGGATGGTCTTGAGCATCTTCACCATGTAGATCTGCATGTAAAGAAGAAGAGCGTCCTGGCTGGTTATCTTTTGCAGCGAGGGGGTCCCGTTGATAATTCCCAGGACAATATCCTGCAGGTTTATCTGGCTAAGGCGCTGCTTCCCCCATACCCGTATTATCCGGCGCAGATTATCCCGAAGCAGGGAATTTACATCCTCCACCAGATTTTGCTGGGCCTTGGGGTCCAAAACCCGTCCCCAAATATTCTGTAATTCCTTTAAATAACTATCAATATCTTTGTTTATGGGTACTAATTGATTCTCTATTTCCCGGACGCTGTTAATAAATTCCTTAAAATGGTCCTTGCCTGCGGCCCCTTCTTTCGATTCGCTGTTTTCAACGGTCTTCTTTACCGCCGGATGGTTCTTCTTTTTCTTTTTTCCAAGCCTGGAAAAAAAGGCAATAATAGAACTAATAATGGGAATAGAATACCAGAAAGAGATGGACAGCTTAATGTCTAACAGCAATTCCTTGCGCTTCATCAAAAAAAGCAGACTGTAGGGGATAAGTTTCCCCTGGTCAAAAATCCGGGATACGGGGGGAATGACTTTTTGGGTCCGTTCCAGTTCATCATAGACCCAGGGAAGTTTTTTATCGTCCAAAAAAGTATTGAGCAGAGGGTTCATGGCGGTGTTTAAACCGGCAAGAAGCCGTTCAAATTCCGCATCGTTTTCCATAGCCGGTTCGGACTTGAAATTTTTAAGCAAGGCCGTCCAGCGCCCGGTAAGTTCCTGCTTCATGGGCCCCTGGGCATCAAGGATGAGCCGGGTTACCAGGGGCAGGTACTTGTCTTTTTTCAGATAGTACTGCTCCCCGCCCCTCATCTGCACCACCAGCCACTCGGCAATAAGCCCGTTTTGACTTTCGTTAACCTTTTTTTTGATGTACGTGTTCAGATCCGCTTCGGTATATTGGCTTAAAAGGGGTGTTCCCTTGCTGTCGGCAAATTTGACAATCTGGTCCTGGGTAAAGTAATAGGGGGGTTTGTCCATAAGCTGGTCCAGATTCCGCAGGGCGGTTTCCCGTTCCCGTTCCCGCTGCACCTTGGATTTATAGAGATTAAGGCAGGTTTCAATAATAAAAATTCCTTCCAGAACGGCAATATCGGCGGGGAGCCGTTCATTTTTTTTCCGAATGTCTTTTTTGATAAAAGAACACAGGGATGCCCAAAAAATGTAGGTTATCTCCCCCCCGCCCTGTATGGAATTCAAACAGTCCAGGGGCCGGGCATGCAGCATCTCCAGAATTTCCCGCATGGACCCTTCTTTACCCTGAAACATGGGGAGCAGCTTGTGCATGAAATATTCTTTGTTGTTATGCTGCTTGATATAAAACCTCACCTTTAAAATTGCCGCTTCCAGCAGGCGGAGGGGAAGCATGGGAGCCAGGACCAGGGCGTTCAGGCTGTTTTCCGAAAACACCAGCTTAATGACCGGGAGAAACCTGGAGGAAGGCTTTTCAAAAAAGGGGGCCAGTTCCGTTTCCAGGCGGAGCAGCTGGACGTGCTCCTGCGGCAGCTCAATGTTGAAGTACTCTTCATTGGGGAAAGGCATGTCGGCGGATTCATCCAGGTCCCGGTAGGCTTCTTTGAGCTTATCCACAAGGTAGTAGGGCAGGTATATCCGGCCTTCGGGCGTGTCGGTAAGCATAATACAGCGGCCGTCTTCCGTGTATTCACTCATAGCGTTCCAGAATTTCAGGCTTGTTTCGCTGGTCCATTCGGCCCATTCGGGCTGTGCGGCAGCCTGGCGCGCGGCATATTTTGACAAAAAGGTTATAAAAGCATTGATATTGCTGATATAAGGCGAGTTATTTTTTTTTGAATATGCCCGCATAATATCATACAAAGTCATAATTTTAGTCATAGGTATAGTATCGGATTTTGTTTCACGGTAATAACCCTGTTTTGAATCATGGGCGAATTTCCTCCTCGCTCAGGCCAAACCCCTCCGTATCGCCCCGGTGATGGTTCCCGAAGGGCTCCACATGGACCATAATGTCAAAAATTCCCTCCAGCCTGTCCTTAATAGCCAGCTCTACCTGGGTTGCAATGTGGTGGGCGGCTTGTACCGTAAGGTCCGGGGCCACTTCGATATCAATATCAATGTCCCACAGCCCGGCAATACGCCGCATCCGGGTCCGGTGGGGATTCCCCGCTCCCGGAACCGAGTGGACCGCGGCAAAAACCGCCTCGTAGGCCCCGGTTTCCGCGCTGCCGTCCATCAATTCCAGGTTAGCCTCGATAAAAATACCCACGGCGGAACGGATTACCCATAGACCCACCAGAATAGCCGTAATCGAGTCGATGATAGCAGCCCCGGTTCCGATGGAAAACCCCAGCCCCGCCAGAACCCCCAGGGAAAGGATCACATCCCCGGTCATGTTCCTGGCGTTGGCCTGCAGCATGGCGGAATTTGCCTTTTTGCCGAAAAAGTGCTGAACCAGGGCCAAGAGAAGCTTCCCCGCAATGGAAACCAGGGCGGCAACAAGGGCCAGTTGGCCGGGCACTTCGCGGCTCTGTTTAGAGGCAAGCTGGTTTACCGAATTAAGGATAAGCTGGGCCCCCGCAAAGAACAGCAGGAAGGCCAGCAGCGCCGTGGCGACCGTTTCCGCCCGGCCATGCCCCCAGGGGTGGCCCTTATCGGCCGGACGGGAGATAACCCTGGACACTACCAGGGCCATTATGGCGATAAGAATGTCTACCAGGGAATCGATGCCGTCCCCCAGAACCGCCATGCTGTCCGCCGCAATCCCGCTTCCAATCTTGAAAACCGCCAGAATAAGGTTCCCTGCCAGGGCGATAAGGGAGGCCGCCCTGATAAGTTTTGCCCGGTATTCGATATTCACGGCCGTAGAATCTACAACAACTCAAAAAGAGCCGTATAAAAGCGGATAGCCAGGAAGAAATTTTCCAGCGATATCCGCTCGTCATGGCCGTGAACCGAACTCATATCCGCCGGTGAAAGCCGCATCGGGCTAAAACGGAAAATTCCCCCGGCAAGATCCCGGTAATGCCGGGAATCGGTGGCGGCCGTCATGATAAAGGGAAGGGGTATCGCATCGGGAAAGACCGCCGCCGCCGCCTTTGTCATGGTATCCCAGCCGGGCCCGGCCATGCGTCCGTGTTCCGGGCAGGCCGGAACCGGAGGAAATGCGGACCCCAGAATCCGCAGCTTGACCCGCTCGTCCCCCACGGCCCAGGTGATGTAGTTGATCGCATCATCCACAGTCCAGGGGGCCAGCAGCCGCAGGTTGATAACCGCCCGTACCCGGGAGGGCATAACATTGTCCGCGGCGCTGCCCTCCAACTGGGTCATCGCCACGGTGGTATGGAGCAGCGCCAGAAACTGCGGGTCCCTGCGGAACGTAAAGGTCAGGATCGGGGCCGCCAGGGGGGCCAGGATATTCAACAGGCGGGTCCTAAAAGCAACGGCCCGGGGGCGGAGCGCCCCGCCCCGTTCCCGGGACCTAACCCCCGCCAAAAGGGAAAAAAGCGCCGCCACCACCGGGCTAAGCCGGGCGGGAAAGGGCCGCCGGGAAATCCTCAGCAGCGCCCGGGCCAGCAGTACCGCTGCCTGTACCCGCGGCGGCCGGGATGAGTGGCCCGGTTTTTGGTCTACCGCCAGTTCCAGGCTTAAAAACCCCTTTTCTTCGATGCCGAACAGGGCCAGGGGCGTGCTAATACCCCGGATCTGGTTGATGGTTACGGAACTCCCCTCGTCCAGAACCCAGGAAAACCGCCGGCCCTGCCCGCAGCCCTGGCTTCGGCCAGAGCCGGCAAACCAGGCCGCCGTATTCCGGGCCCCCTGCAGGCCGGAGCGTTCCTCGTCCCCGCCAAAGGCAAACCATATATCCTGCCGGGGCCTAAAACCCCGGATAACAAGCTCCTCCGCGGCTTCCATAACGGCGATAAGGCTCCCCTTCATGTCCTGGGTACCCCGGCCGTACATAAAGCCCTCTTTAACTTCCGCCCCAAAGGGATCGGTACTCCACTTGTCCGCCTCCACCGGCACTACATCGTAATGGGCCAGGATCAGCACCCCTTCTGGTTCCGGGGCATCGGCCGTTTTTTGCCCCTCCTTCCCCCCCGAATCTTCGGAGGAGGCCCCGCCAGGCCAGCGGTACACCAGGGAGTAGGGGCTAAGAACCCGGCGTTCCGCAACGCGGGAAAAACAGGGATACGCCTTGTCCAAAAAATCCTGAAAAGCCCGCAAAGGCCCCTCTGCGGCCTCCAGGGCCTCCGCGGAAGGATTATCCCCCCGTACATTTTCCGGCCAATCGGTCCTGATCCGAATGGCCCGGCGAAACCGTTCAATCGCTCCTTCCTTTTCCATGTTTTTAAGTATAATGTTGAACTGTTAATCTTGATACACTTCCAAAGGTGAGAAAAGGACCTATGGCAAAAAGACCCCCCGCCGTTTTTCCGGCGGTTCTGCTTTTTCTGATCCTATGCGGCGCAAAAATTCCGGCGGCCGCGGAAACCCCGGCGGACATCACCGTTTACGTAACCGGCAGCGGGAAAAAATACCACCGGGAAACCTGCGGCAGCCTAAATCGTTCAAAGATCGCCCTAAACCTGGAAGACGCCGTCCGGTCCGGCTACGAACCCTGCCGCACTTGTAAGCCCCCGGTTCTTGCAAGTTCCCTGTACCAGGTACATACCGCGGACCTGCACAGCGTAGGCCAGGCGGACCTGTCCCGGATGCTTCCGGCCGAAGTTGTAGGCCATGTGGACGGCGACACCGTGCGGGTACGGATCGAAAATCCCCCGCCCGGACTGGCGGCCCAGGAAACCATCAGGATGATTGGAGTGGACACCCCGGAAACCGTACACCCCCGGCGGGGGCTGGAATTTTTCGGCAAAGAGGCCAGTGAGTTTACC
Source organism: Treponema sp. (assembly GCA_031268125.1). Classification (GTDB taxonomy): domain Bacteria; phylum Spirochaetota; class Spirochaetia; order Treponematales; family Breznakiellaceae; genus JAISFT01. Next base: position 13,644 of record JAIRXT010000146.1, read on the forward strand.
CGGCGGCAGCTCCTGGGCAGGCCCGTACTCTTGGCCTTTGACTGGGACCGGCGGGATCGCTACGGCCGGCTTTTGGCCTACATCTACAGCCCCGGCGGGGACTGCCACAA
>JAIRXT010000199.1 GCA_031268125.1 Treponema sp.
AGCAGCAAAAGACGGTTTATTTTCATATACACCTTTTGGGCAGACAGAATCTAATACAATATCGGTAGATTCGCACGTTTATGTTACGCACGCTGCGCAATTCTCATGTTAACTATTCCGAACGAAAAGGCGCCGGTAACATCTCCCAGGGGTCCTGTCGGGGGAAAAATCAGGGGCCCCTCCCCCTTGTTTTTTCCCCCGACACCCCCTGTTACATCTTTCGGGCGCCTTTTCACCCATTCCTCTACTGAGAATTGCCGGCTTATCAGGAGGAATTCGAGGTAAAAAATGGTCAAATGGTGAAAGGTAATATCGGGTAATACCCCGCAGGTGATACCTGATACCCGCGGGACGACACCATTTGACCATTTTTCGGTTGAATGTTCTCATTTTTCTAAAATGAGAACCGCCGTTACGCACGCTGCGCAAGCTCTTTCACCGTTTTTTCCGCCGCCGCCCACTGGCTGTCCATGGAGCGGATAAGGGCGATCTGGCTGCGGCAGCGGTCAAGGTTGTGGCCGGGCCTTTCGGTACGGTAGTAGTGGTCCCCCTCAAGATAATCGGTGAGAAAGCGCAGGGCCATGATCTGGGCCATGCTTCTGCCTGATTCGCAGACCAGGGCGTATTCCTCGGGGATAAGGAAGTGGCGGGCCTCGGAGAAATAACCTTCCGCCAGGGAGCGGAACAGGGCCATATCAAAACCCGCCCCGGAAAGGTCCTGTTCATCCTCTCTGACCCTGGTGGCAACCGTGCGGATAAGATCCCCCAGATCAAAAAGGCTTGTGCCGGGCATGACCGTATCCAGATCGATGATGCAGAGGGCTTCCCCGGTGCTTTCGTCCAGAAGGATGTTGTTCATCTTGGTGTCGTTGTGGCAGATCCGCTCGGGGAGGCTCCGTTCCCACAGGGAGCGTATCAGCAGCCCTCCCCGTTCCTCGTTTTTAAGCAGAAAGTCTATTTCCCCCCGGCAGCCGCCGGCCCTGCCGTGTTTATCCCGCTGCAAAGCCTCGTGAAACCGGGTATAGCGGGTTTCCATATTGTGAAAGCCCGGAATCGTCTCGTGCAGCCGGTCCCCCCCAATATCGGAAAGCTGATTCTGAAAACGGCCCACGCTTTTCCCCAGCAAGGCCGCTTCCCCCGGCGAAGACGCCGTATCCCCGCCCCGGGCATGTTCAATAAAGCAGTAGCTGCGCCACCAGCCCCCCTCCGCATCCCGGACATAGGGCTTCCCGTCTGCCGCGGGAATCACCGTTAAAACACGGCGGCTCCGGTCCGCAGCGCCCTCAAGCTTGGTCCGGATATGGCTTGTAACCCGGAGGATGTTTTCCATCACCTCATCGGGCCGGGTAAAGACATGCTGGTTGATACGCTGGTGGGTGTAGTGCAGCCGGGTTCCCCCCTGGTTCCAGGTTGAAACAAAGGTGTCGTTGATATAACCCTTCCCAAAGGGGACAATACCTTCCCGGTCCCCGTAAATAGAAAAATGATCCAGCGCCTCTTTAAGCAGGCACAGTTTCGATTTGCTTCCCGAATTTCCTAAATCAGTCATAAAGCAAAGTATAGAGCCAGTTCCAAAACTACGGCAATGGCGTATGCCGGAAGCCAGCAATTTTACTTTTACAAAATTTTCCGATGGAAAAGACGCCTATAAAATCATCAGGGGTCCTGTCAGGGGAAAACCAGGGGCCCCCGCCCTTGGTTTTTCCCCTTTTCGCTTTCGCGAAACCGGACCCCCCGCTGCTTGTTTCAGCGCTCTTTTCGCCATTTCCCCATCGTGAATTACTTTAAACAAGGGGTTTTCAAGGTAAAAAATGGTTAAACGGCTGCCGGTACGGTTTTATACTGCATAACGAGCCCGTACCTTTGACCATTTTTAGGTTGAACGGTTATTTTTTTTGAATTTTGAATTGCTGACCGGTTTACCGCCGCCGCCCGCCGTAGGCGGGGCCGCCAAGGATGGCGGCTGTAGTAAAGTTTTGGGGTTTTGCCCCGCAAAACCCCAAACCGTGAAACTGCATGGATGCAGTTTCACGGCAGCGCAAGGGATAGAAGCGGAATTCCACGGGATTTCCCGCAGGGGAAGCCCGTGGAATTGGAGCGGATAGCCCGGTTCCCGGTCCGGCGCCGGCACGGCGAAGGGCCGGGAATGCGCCCAGAAAGAAAAAAACATTACACTACCGGCGTCTCCGTCTTCACCTATTCATAACCGGGAAAAACCTATATAAGTGTTAAATAAATTATGGAGTTCAAAGAGTTGAATCTGCACCCCGATCTGCAGCGGGGTATCGCAGAAGCGGGCTATGTCGCCTGCATGCCCGTTCAGGAGCAGGTCCTTGCCAAGGCTTTTAACGGCCAGGACCTGTACGTCCAGTCCCAGACAGGAACCGGGAAAACCGCCGCCTTTCTGGTAGTTATCTACCAGCGCCTTCTTACGGAAGACCTTTTGGGCGGTAAAAAGGCTATTATCATGGTTCCTACACGGGAATTGGCGGTTCAGGTTGAAGAAGAAGCCAAGCTCCTGGGGAAATACCTGCCTTTTAAGGCCGCCAGTTTCTACGGCGGGGTGGGTTACACCCAGCAGTTGCAGATGCTTCGGGACGATGCGCAGATTCTTGTAGGAACGCCGGGGCGGGTCCTGGACCTGAACAAATCCGGCAGGATGAATCTGATGGATATTGCCTTCCTGGTACTGGATGAGGCAGACCGGATGTTCGACATGGGCTTTTACCCGGATCTGCGGAAGCTTATCAAGGTGGTACCCCCGGCGGACCGGCGGCAGACCATGCTGTTCAGCGCCACCCTTAACGCGTGGGTAAAGAATCTGGCCTGGGAGTACACCAAAAACCCTGTTGAAATTGAAATTGAACCGGAGACCGTTACGGTGGATGAAGTTGACCAGCTTCTGTACCATGTGCCTTCGGCAGATAAGATGCGGCTTCTCCTGGGGATTCTGGAGCGGGAAAAGCCGGAAAGCGCCATTGTCTTCTGCAATACCAAGCGTTACACCGAGATTGTGGCGAAGCGCCTGCGGATGAACGGTTACGACTGCGAATTTATCATCGGGGATCTGCCCCAGGCCAAGCGGCTCAAGGTTATCGACGATGTAAAGGCGGGGAAAATCCATTACCTGGTGGCTACCGATGTGGCCGCCCGGGGGCTTGACATTGAGGGCCTTGCGATGGTGCTGAACTACGATCTCCCGGTGGAATCGGAAAATTATGTCCACCGCATCGGCCGTACCGCCCGGGCGGGGAAGACCGGCAGGGCCATTACGCTGGCCAGCGAGCAGGATGTCTACGAACTGCCGGATATTGAAAAGTACATTGGCAAGAAGATCCCCGCCCTTATAGCGGGGGAAGATCTGTATGCCGAAGATAAGAGCGCGGGCCTGCGGATCCGTCCCGAATTTTCGGGTTCCGAATTTTTGGGGAACTTTGGGAACCGGGACAGATCCGGCCGCAGCAGACCGGATGGCCGCAGCGGGCGGGGAGAACGGAACCGCCGGGAAGGCGGCCGGGGCGCGGGAGGGCGGCCTGCGGAACGCCGGGACAGAAACCCCAGGGAACGGCAGTTTGAAGAACCGGAACAGTCCGGGACCGGGACGGACAACCTTACCAAGCTGTCTTTTGAGGAGCGGATGGTCTATTACCGGCAGAAATACCAGGGACAGGCCGGCGGCGCAAAGGAATCTTCCCGGAATGGCGGCCCCCCGGATCGCGAATCCGGCCGGCCCCAGGGCAGGAAAGGCCGCCGGGACAGGAACCGCCGCCCCGGACCCGGGGAGTCCCGGAGCGGACCCGGACAAAACGCCGGGCAGGGCGCCGCGCAAGATACCGCGCGAAGCACTACACAAAACGCCGCCGGTCCCCGGCAGAACGGCGGCAAAGCGCCGCAGCCCCGGAACAAGGGCGGGAA
>JAIRXT010000125.1 GCA_031268125.1 Treponema sp.
GAAACCATGCGGCAGGTCATCGATCTGATGAACATGAAGGAGATCACCATCTGCTACGGCCTCACCGAATCTTCCCCCGTCATGACCCAGACCCGCTACGACGACAGCCTGGAAGCCAAGGTAGAAACCGTGGGCCGCGCCCTGCCCGGCGTGGAAGTTACCATCCGCAGCCCCGAAACTGGGGAGGAGTGCCCCACAGGCGTCCACGGCGAGTTCTGCTGCCGGGGCTACAACACCATGAAAGGCTACTACAAACTGCCGGAAGAAACCGCCCAATGTATCGACAAAAAAGGCTGGCTCCACTCCGGGGACCTGGGGGTCAAAGACCAGGCCGGCTACTTCCGGGTTACCGGCCGCATCAAGGACATGATCATCCGGGGCGGTGAAAACGTGTACCCCAAAGAAATCGAAGACTACCTGTACACCATGCCCGGCGTCAAAGACGTACAGGTAGTCGGCATCGCCAGTAAACGCTACGGCGAGGAAGTAGGGGCCTTCATCATCCTCCACCCCGGCGCCGCCGTCACCGAAGACCAGGTCCGGGATTACTGCCGGGGCCAAATCAGCCGCTTCAAGATCCCCAAATACATCTTTTTTGTGGACAGCTACCCCCTTACCCCCTCGGGGAAGATCCAAAAATTCCTTCTCCGGGAAACGGGCGGCCAAAAAGTACAGGAACTCGGCATAGCCACTTAGCAGGATGTAAACACTAAAAGACCGCGTCAAGAAAGAATCGCCACGGAGGAAGAAAAGTTTTTGTTACCAAAAAAATCCGTGTTCCTCCGGGTAACTCCGTGGTTAAATTTCTTCGTTGTGATTACCAATCTGTTTAGTCTTTACAGCCCATTAACAGCGTCATAGAAATTTCTTATTCCTATAACCGGCCCCTCATAGTAATCCTCATCTTCAAAATTATTCACAAAAAAATTGTAGTACGTATACAGGTACCGCAAATTGGTCTCATTCTTCCGGTAGCCAAGCAACTGCACCAACGCTGAAAAATCAGCCGGATTCCTGATACTGTTTCCTTTTAACAGGCGTATTATTCCATCAGAAATATCTATTTTGTTGATTATTATTCCCAGCGCGATAAAGACCGTATCATAACATTCTTCGGAATACGCGTCCTTTAATTTTGCCAGGAACCTGCTGTATATTTTATCGTCCAGCTCTATTAATCTTTTTTGTATACAGCTTCGGGTCTCAATGTTTTTTTCCACAAACAGCCTTTCGAATAATTTATCACCGTCTTCTTCCGCTGCCAGTTCCTGTTTTAATGCATTATACGCTTTCAGTCTTTTGCCGCCAATATGTTTTACAATCTTCTTTTCAAACAATCCGTTTATTTCCCAGCCCAGGACTAAATCACGAATGAAAAATTCGGAACGGCTCCTGTCCAGACGCATCCGTTCCCCGATTACCTGAATCAAATTGTCCGGAACTTTCATCAGGGGGATGTTCCCCGCCTTTGGCATTATCCGGTGAGAAATCTTTGGTTTCATCTGCCCATTCTAGCATATCCGGTTTTACCCCGCAATACGCCCGCCCGGCTTTTATACGAAAGCGCCCGGCCGGCCGGCGGCAACCAAGGGACCGGCTAATCGAAAGTAAATTAAAGCGGTTTCAAAACACCGGGACTGCGGCCGAATTTATTACAAAACAAGTAATCTATCGCGGGCCCAGAGCAGGAGCCGGATCTGAAAAAACTACAAAAAGACCTCCAAAAAACATAAAAAAATACTTGACATCGTAAAAAACCCTATTATACTTAAATTATGGCTAAAAACCCACGGAAAAAAATATGGTCAAAGGACGATACCGAATACACGATACTGGCTTTGCCAACGGCGGTGTGGTATTTCCTTTTCTGCTACATGCCCATGTTCGGCATTATCATAGCCTTTAAGGACTACCGTATATCGGGCAGCTTTATTAACAGTATTGTTAACAGCAAATGGGTAGGTTTTGACAACTTCAAATTTCTTTTCAGCAACCCCGATATTTGGATAATTATCAGGAACACCCTGCTGTATAACGTGGTTATGATAATCTGCGGGATCGTAATTCCCGTAACCCTGGCCCTTATCATCAGCGAACTTCGCAGCAAAACCCTGGCAAAAATTTATCAGACCATACTCTTTTTCCCGTACTTCCTGTCTTGGGTTGTCGTGTCCACCGTGGTATGGGCCTTTTTAAGTTACGACATGGGGATGATCAACATGATAGCCCTGGACCTGGGCATCTCTCAGCATAACTGGTATACCGACAGGGCCTTCTGGCCCGGCTTCCTTATTTTTATGAGCCAGTGGAAGGGCGTGGGTTACGGAACCGTCATCTACCTGGCGGCAATTACTTCGGTAGACAAAACCGTCTACGAAGCCGCCATTATCGACGGGGCCACCAAGTGGCAGCAAATTCGGAAGATCACCATTCCGATGATAAAAACCGTTATCGTGCTTATGTTCATCCTTTCCGCTGGGAGGATTTTCTATTCGGATTTCGGCCTTTTCTTCCAGGTACCCAGAGATTCCAATTCCCTTTACCGGGTCGTATATACAATCGACGTGTTCGTATACAAACAGCTCCGGTCATCCACAGTCGGCATGGCTTCCGCCGCGGCCTTTCTCCAGGCTATTATCAGCTGCTTCACCATACTTCTGGTGAATCAGATCGTAAGGAAAGTTGACGCCGATTCGGCAATGATATAGGATAGGGCAGGATGAAAAATTCCGATTTAGGCATTTCACGGCTTACCCGCATTGGGCCGTTTGCCAATGCGGCCTTTAATCTTATTCTTATAATCCTGGCGGCGGTATGCCTGATCCCCGTTCTTTTGGTAATCGCCATTTCCTTTTCCGATCAACTGACGGTGCAGGAATCCGGCTACAGGCTTATCCCCAGGTTAATTTCATTTGAGGGCTACAAGTTCCTTTACGAACAGCGGGCCATGATACTCCGTACCTTGGGTATGTCCCTTTTTGTTACGGGCGTAGGTACTCTGCTGGGGATAATACTCACCACATCTATGGGTTACATACTCTCCCGCCTGGAATACCGCCTGCAAAAATTCTTTACCTGGCTGGTATTTATCCCCATGGTTTTTAACGGCGGCCTTGTTTCAACCTACTTTGTTACCAGCCAGTTTTTGGGCCTCCGCAATTCACCCTGGGCGTTGATTCTCCCGCTGTGTGTTTCATCGTTCAACGTAATAGTCTGCAAAACGTTCTTCCGGTCTACCATTCCCGATTCCGTGGTGGAATCCGCAAAGATAGACGGCGCCAGCCAGTTCACCATCTATTTTCGCATCGTGCTGCCCCTGTCCCTGCCGGTAATCGCCACTATCGGCCTTTTTTTAAGCTTTGCGTACTGGAACGACTGGTTCCAGGCCATGCTCTACATAGACGACATGAAGCTCTACACTCTACAGGCATTCCTTAACCGGCTCCTTACCGACATTAACGTTATGGCGCAGCAAGCCCTTATTTTGGGAGCTTCCCAGGCGGAGATGATCATGAAGATGCCCAGGGAGGCCGCACGGATGGCGATAGTCGTGGTTGTGGTTTTACCCATTGCCTGCGCGTATCCGTTTTTCCAGCGTTACTTTATTTCGGGATTAACTATCGGCGCCGTAAAGGGGTGATCCGTCGGATCTCCGGGCCGGTAAAAAATTTATGGAGCAGTTATGAAAAAGAAAATTTTTCTGGGGCTCATCCTGCTGGTATGTTTGACGTTGACGGTTTTTGCCGCAGGGCGTCAAGGCGGCGGGACAACTCAAAGCACATCAGGGGTTCCCACGGTTACCTGGTGGTGTGTCGGGGGTGATTCCGCGGAACTTGCGGAATGTGTCCGTCTTATCAGCGACTACACCGAAAAACAAATCGGTGTCCGCCTGGAGCTTAAAATCTCCGGCTGGGGTGATCAGCAGCAGCGTTTCACCACCATTATTAACTCCGGTGAGTACTTCGACATTATGTTCGACGATCTTACCGACTACAGCCAGCGGGTTGCCCAGGG
>JAIRXT010000183.1 GCA_031268125.1 Treponema sp.
ATTTCTTGTAGTAAGGAAGTCGATCTATGAATACAGTTGTTCTTTCTCTTCTTGCCGGCACCTCGGATGGTTCTGCTGCCCCCCAGGGAGGCGCCTTTCTCCAGTTTCTCCCCTTTGTCGCCATTATCGCCATCTTTTATTTCCTCATTATTCGTCCCCAGAATAAAAAACAAAAGGAAACCCAGCGCATGCTCGGCGCCCTGAAAAAGGGGGACAAGGTGGTTACCATCGGCGGTATCCACGGGATCATCCAAAACGTCAGGGAGCATTCGGTGGTCCTTAAAGTGGATGATAACGTGAGGCTGGAGTTCAACCGGAGCGCCATTTCCAGCGTGGAAAGCGTTGCCAAAGAGGACAAGGGCGGAAAGCTTGAAGACAAGCGGGATGAAAAGCCCGATGACTCCGAGGCCGATGATAAATAAGCAGGGACGGCCGTATGGCCGCGCCGGACAATCAAAACCGAACAGGAATCTTTCATGAGCAAACGGTACCGCTTCCTCATCGTTCTGTTGACCTTTGTGGTTTGTTTCGTATTCCTCTGGCCCAGCATCCGATGGCATTTCATTGTTCCCAAGGAACAGCAGACTCTGGCCCTGGAATCCCGGGAGCAGATCAAGAATTACTCATCCGGTATGGCCCGGGGGGATCTGCAGGAACTCATTGAACTGGCCCGGACCGGAGGCGCTGTCCCCGAAAAGCTGGGTTTTCTTATCCCCCAGGCAAGGAAGCTGTACCGGGAGGCCAAGCAGAAGGCCCCGGAAAACTGGGACGCCCGGACCGTGCTTTCCGCCTTCACAACCAGGGCGGAGGCGCTTGAGGTCATTGAATCCCACTACGGCGACGCGATTCTTAAGCTTAAGGATCTGCAAAAAAGGGCTATACAGCTTGGTTTGGATCTCTCCGGCGGGCTTTCGATAGTATTGCAGGTGGGCCGTACCCTGGACAGCGATGATTCCCAGGATGCGGTAAACCGGGCCCTGGAAGTTCTGAACAGCCGGATCGACCGCTTCGGCCTTACCGAACCGGTGATCCGCCGCCAGGGTTCCGATCAGATCTATGTGGAAATTCCCGGCAGCGCGGACCCGGAACGGATCAACGACATCATCATGGGGAAGGGCAGCCTTGCCTTTCATATCGTCGATCTGGAAGCTGCGGATGCTTTTAGCCGGTATTACGACAGCCACCCTACGACCACCTTTGACGATGCCGGTAACCTTTTGGACTCCTCAATTGTACCTGCCGATGTGATGATCCTGGGGGTTTACGCCAAAGATCGTTACGGCCTGGATGAATTCCGGGGTTATACGGCGGTTAAACAGGAAGTCGGCCTGGACGGGAACCACATCACCAATGCCGTGGTGGAACGGAGCAGTCTGGACGGGAAGCCGGAAGTTACCTTTTTGCTGGATGCCGAGGGGGGGGATATCTTCTACCGCCTTACTTCCGCCAATGTTGATAAGCCCCTGGCTATTGTTCTGGATCAGCGGGTAAAGTCCCAGGCCACCATCAGAACGCCCATCCGGGAGGCGGTACGGCTTACCGGGTTCGGCATTGAAGAGGCGAATAACATCGCCCTGACCCTAAGAACCGCCGCCCTGCCGGTAGAGCTTTCCGTGGCGAACCAGCAGAGCATCGGCGCTGCCCTGGGGAGGGATACCATCAGGCAGGGGCTGTTTGCGCTGGTGGGGGGTCTGACGGCGGTCATGTTCTTTATGCTGATTTTCTATAAAATTGCCGGGATCAACGCCATTGTGGCCCAGATATTCAATATCTACATCATGCTTTCCGTGCTTTCCGCCTTTAGTTTTACCCTTACCCTGCCCAGTATTGCGGGTTTCATACTCACCATCGGTATGGCGGTGGACGCCAACGTGATTATCTTTGAGCGGATGAAAGAAGAACTGCGGCTGGGGAAGGGCAGAAAAGCCGTAGTAGACATGGGCTTTGACAAGGCCTTCTGGGCGATTATGGACTCCAACATTACTACGTTTATTGCCGCCCTGTTCCTTTCCCAACTTGGCTCCGGGCCTATTCAGGGTTTCGCTGTAACGTTGGCTATCGGCGTGTTTTCTTCGGTCTTTACGAGTCTCTTTGTTTCCCGGTTGATCTTTGATTTCGGCACCGATGTATTGGGGAGCAAGAACGTATCGGTTTCCTGGAAGATCGGGCGCCGGGGGCCTGTTCCTGCCGTCGGAGGGGTAAAGTAATGAAGCGTATTATCTATTTTTCCCGTTTTTTCCTTCCCGCCGCTATCGTGTCCGGTGTTTTGGCTTTGAGCGGTATCGTGGGCTTTATCGTCAACGGATTTAATATGGGCGTGGATTTTCAGGCCGGCCTTATCCAGGAAGTCCGCTTTGCCCCCACGGCCTTCAGCCTTGGCTGGGCCGGCAGGGGTTCCGCTTCCGTATCTTTCGACAGGAGTAAGCTGGACATTGTCGTTTCGGGTATAGGGGTAGAGTCCCGGGCCGTGTCCTTTCCTTTTGCCCAATACGATACGCTGGGAACCCTTACCCAGGCTATCCGTTCTTCCGATCAACTGGAGGGCATTACCGTAACGGCAAACGCCCCCGCCGATACCCAGTCCCAGTGGCTTATCTTTAGCGCCCAGGCGAATCCTCTTTTGGGGGAAGTTCCCTTTATCGTCCATTACCTTGCGCCGGGATCTTCCCCTATTTCCATCGGGGACGTGCGGGAATCCCTTACCAGTCTGGGCAGGGTTGTTTCCGTCCAGCAGCTTGGATCGGAGACGGATCGTCATTTCATGATCCGGCTGGATGAGGGTGAAACCGAAATTGTTCCGGCCGAGCGGATCGTCAACGCGCTGGAATCCTATTTTGGCAGCGGCGGGGTGGTGATACTCCGTTCCGACTACGTGGGCTCCCGTTTTTCAAAGAACCTTACCGACCAGGCGGGGATGCTTGTGGGGCTTACGCTGCTGCTCATCCTGCTCTATTCGTCCATCCGCTTTAAACCCCAGTTTGCTATCGGCGCAGTTCTGGCCATCGTCCACGACGGGCTTATCATGGTGGCCTTTGTGGTCTGGAGCCGCATGGAGTTCAATACCACTACCATCGCGGCGATTTTGACAATCCTGGGTTATTCGATCAATGACACTATCGTTATTTTTGACCGTATTCGGGAAACCCGGCGGATTTACCCCGAGGATCCCTTTGTAACGGTACTGAACCGTTCCCTTACGGAAACTCTGAGCAGGACCATTATTACCACGGCAACAACCATGCTGGCGGTGATTTTTCTCTTTATCTTCACTACCGGCTCCATGAAGGATTTTGCCCTTGCCCTTCTGGTGGGGATGTTCAGCGGGGTGTATTCCACGATCTTTATCGCATCGGGCTTTGTGTACCTTTGGGATATCAAGATGAAAAAGCGGGAACAGAAGAAGCTGGCGAATCCTGTAAGGACCGGAAAGATTCCTGTTAAAGCCTAGCAATTTGATGCGCTTTACGCTTAAGACGGAGGCCGCATGATCGTAATCCGGGCCCGGGTGCTGGGTTTTTGCATGGGGGTGCGCCGGGCCGTGGAAATGGCGCTGGAGGCGGGGAAGGATGGGCTGGTTTACAGCATGGGCCCGCTGATCCATAACCCCCAGGTTCTCGCTTCCCTTAAAGAGCAGGGGCTTGAGATTCTGGATGAGGGGGCTTTGCCCCCGGATTTGGAAGGGCTTACGGTGATCCTCCGGGCCCACGGCGTCAGCCCCGCATTGGAAGCGGAATTGATACGCCGCCATGCGGTTCTGGCGGATGCCACCTGTCCGCTGGTTAAAAAAAATCAGTTAAAGGCCCGTTCCCTTGCGGAGGCGGGTTTTTTTGTTTTTATTGCCGGGGAAAAACACCACGGAGAGGTGGCCGGTCTTCACGGTTACGCCCCCTGCGGCATCGTGGTTGCGGAAAGCGCGGAAGCGGCCCAGGCCGCCCGCGTATTGGCGCAGGAAAATCCTGCCGCCCGGACGGCCCTTATCGGACAGACTACTATTGACGCCGGGGAATACGGCCGTATCGGGGAGGCTATCCGCCTTCATTTTCCCGCGCTGGAGGTTGTGGATTCGATCTGTCCCGCCACCAGGGAGTGGCAGGATGCCCTGCGGGAACTCTGTTCCCGGGTGGACGCCGTAGTTGTTGCCGGGGGCCGCTGTTCTTCCAATACCCGCCGTCTTCTGGATATCGCCCTGTCCTTGGGTAAGCCTGCCCGGCTTGTGGAATCCGCCGCGGAGATTGACGTTTCCTGGGCTGCCGGGTACCGGACCATCGGTCTGAGCGCCGGGGCTTCCACGCCGGATTCCGGTATTGCAGAGATTGAAAGCGCCCTGGCCGGTCTCTGATACCCAGCAATTCCAAATTCCAAATCCGAAAAGAGCCGTAAAAAATTTATCAGCTTTCCTGCCGGCTGGAAAGAATCCGGGGCTCCCGCCCCAGATTCTTTCCACTTTTCGCTTTCGCGAAACTGGACCCCCCGCTGCTTGTTTCGCCGCTCTTTCCGCCATTATCCCATCGTGAATTACTTTAAGCCAAGGGGTTTTCAAGGTAAAAAATGGTCAAAGGGCTGCCGGTACGGTTTTATACTGCATAACGAGCCTATACCTTTGACCATTTTTAGGTTGAACGGTTATTTTTTTTGAATTTGGAATCGCTGGGGGCCCGATGCGTCCCTGAGTTCCGATTTTTCACAACCCTTTAATCTGCTGTACGTTCAGGCCTGTCGCTTGGGTTATTTGATCTACGGATATGCCCATTTTTTTAAGATTCGTGGCAATTTCCAGGGCCTTTTCTTTTCCACCTTCCCTTTTGGCATGATTCACCCCGCTTGTCCAGTCAGAAAGGGCCATTTCGCGCAGGCGGATTTCCCTTAGCGCTTCTTTGTCGCTTGCTACCATGGCGGTGCGCTCCTGCGCTTTTTGTATTGCCGTGTCCATTTTCACTACCTCCTCCACCAACTCCGGCGGACTGTCCTTGTCAAAATACGTCAGCCAGCGGTGCAACGGGTCATTTTTGATGTCCTTCTCCTGCAGCACCTTAAATTTTACCATATCCACAAAGTGAACTTCCAGCGCGTCCGTAAGCAAAATATTCCGGTCGCTGTCTTCCCATAAGTGAAATGTCGTGTGAAAGCTCCCGGCAGGCAGAAACTCAAAATTGACGATGTTGATTGAAACGACATTCGGCAGTTCGATGTAGTCCTGCCCCGCTTCTATGCCTTGTGTGTATTCACGGCTCCAGTAGAAGAGGCTCCGTTTGTCCATATTTCCCAAATTGCGGAGCTGAACCTCAATATTGATTTTTGTCCCGTCCGCCAAAACCGCCCGGAGGTCTAAAACGCTTGCTTTGTCGCCGATGATTTCGGCGGTAAACGTCCGGTGTTCCAGAATTTCAACTGAAACGATTTTATCTTTGCCGGTACGCCTTAAAACGGCGTTCAAGAAGCCCAACAATTGGGTTTCATCACCTGGTTCTCCCATGACTTTGAGGAAAAGGAAGTCATTCAGAGGGTTGAGGCGCAGGGTTAACTTTTCAGGTGCGGGGCTTGGCTGTTCCATACCGCTATACTACTACTTTTTAGTGGGTAAATTTAAGGGAAAAGGCCAGAGTCCAGCTTTCTCCGGGGTCAAGATGGACCCGGTAGAGGGGCGCTATGCAGGTGGACTGATAAGATAACCCCGAAGGGAGGCCCTGACCGGCCGGCAGCGGACAGTACAGGGGGAAAACCCACCCGTCAAAGGCCTTGTCTGCCCCCAGGGAGATGATGGTTTCGTTCCCCAAGTCCTGAAATTTCAGGACCTCCACCCCCTTAAGGTCCGCCGGCGTTTTTCCGGTCAGCGGGACGCCGTCGGCAAAGATCCGCTGATACTCCTCCCCGTCCCCGGCAAAGGCAAGGTCTACCACCGGGATAAAGCGAAAATGCTCCTCCTCCCTGCCCCGGTTGCTCAGCGTATAGGCTACCGTAAGGGTATCTTTCCTAAGCTGGTAGTGCTTTTTCATCCTGATTGAGCCGAAGGGCTCCTGGTCCGTTTCGGGGAGGGTAAAACTTACCCTGCAGCGGGTCTTGTCCATGTCCAGCACCTGGAAACGCTCCCCGTAACAGCGGCGGACCCGGCTCCCGAAACCGGCCAGAATCTCTTCCGGCACGAAGGAATCCCCCGGCATTCCGGGAAACGGGGTGTCTTCGTAGTTCAGCAATAGATCCGAAAAACCGGCCCGGCGTTCCGGGGGCTTCCGGTCCCCGGCCTGCGGATGGGGAACAAAGGTGTCCATGTAGTTCCAGGATCGGGGCAGATAGTCAAGCTCGAATACGCCGGCCCCCTCGGGCCGGACATAACAGTTGATCTGTTCCCCCTGGAGCAGGTATTCATTTTCGTTATCAAGGTCAAAATCAAAATTCATAAGACAGGGGATGAAAGCCCTGGTCTCCCGGGTGATCTTTTCCGCCTCCAGCATGGAACGGTAGGCGGATTTCCGCAGATCCCCGCGGTAAATGCCCCCGGATTCGGCGGGACAGAAGGCGTCGTAACCCTGGGCCTTCCACAGTTCCTCCAGGGCGGTACGCTTCCGGGGCTTATCCCCCCGGAGCTGGTTGATGAGCAGATGGGAAAAAACCATCTTTGCGTAAATTCCGTTGGCTTCGGGGAAATCGACCAGGTAACGGCGCTCAACCGAACTGGGGAAATAGGTCTTTTGCAGATCCTGCCTTCCCTTGATGACGCGGCCCGGGGTGGTAAAGCTGAAAGAAGAAACCGAATCGGCCAGGCCCTGGATAAAGCGGTGCCAGTAGAGTTCCGCCTCTCCGGGAGACTTCATGGCCCGGCAGGGATTGGGAAAAACCGATACCACGGAGGAACCGGGGTCCGAAATTCCGCGGGCCAGGTTTTCCAGGGCGTCCAGAAAGGGAGCGGCGGCATCCTCCCGGGGGGTGAAGAACGTGTCCAGGGACAGGGCAATCGGGAATACGACAATCATCTTGCCCTGGTCTTCACTGACGCAGGGGGCGTACAGATCCGCCCCGGAGAGTCCCGCCAGACGGAAACTTTCCTCCCCAAGAAAAGTATAGCCCATGCCGCAGCTCGAAAGGGGGGCCACGAAATTCTGTTCCCAGTTTAGGCCGGGAAGCCAGCAGCCCTGGGGTTTCCTGCCGAAACGCCGGCGCAGGTAGGTGGTAAGCATTTCCACCTGGCCGATCTTGTCCTGCAGGGGGATAAGGGAAAACTGCGGTTCGTAAAAACCGCCCCCCAGCAGTTCCACCTGCTTACGGGACACAAGGTCGTCGATGGACATGGTACATTCCGGGTATACCCGGTCTACCCAGTTAAGCAGGGCCCCCGAATAGTGGAGGGTCCCCGGAATCTGGGGGAATTTATACAAGGCGGATACAAAAGGTTTTAACTTGAGACGGTAGGCCCATTCAAATTCTTCATCACGGGCTCCATAGGGAACGTGAACATGGGAGCCTAGAATCACCGGTAATTTTTGAGCTGTGTTTTTCAAAATACGCCTATGCCCTGTAGCTTAACCTACTTTTTACAGTCTGGATAGGTTGAAAAACATTATAGACGCGGAACTAAAAATAAGGGAAAGGAGTCCCAGGGAGATGAGGGTCAGCGGGCCGCCGCGCAGGAAGGAAGGTACCGTTTCAAACTGTGAACGGCGGCGGATCTCCCGGAGAATTCCCAAGGAAAGGCAGAGTCCCAGGCTGAAACCCAGGGCCAGAACCAGCGCTTCCGGGGGGCGCGGGGCCAAATGGAGGGAAATCAGGAGGCCGAAGGGGAGAAATTCCGCCCAGCCTGGGGGAAACGCAAAAAGCGGCAGGGGAAAGCCGGCCTTGAAGGGGGTTTTGCCGCGCCCGGTCTTGCCGGACAGGTATTCTAGGCCCTTTATCAGGGCGGCGCTCAGGGGGTAAAGCAGCAGATACCAGTACAGGCCCGGACCCAGGGGGGAAAGAATGTAGGTAAAAAAGACCCAGAGCAGGAACAGAGAGACAAAGAGGCCCAAAAAAGCAGGGGGAAAAAGCCTGCAATTATCTTCCGGCTCCTTACCCCTCCGGGCAACGGCCAGCCCCAGGCCGAACTGGGTAAGAAGATTCATCGCCAAGGAGGCGCAAACCCCCAGGATTGCCAGACGGATCATGGTTTTTCCTCCTCCTTATTCCCGGCGCCGCCTTGTTCCGGGGAAAAACCGCCGAAACGCCGGAACAGGGCAAGGCCGTACCCCAAAAGGAACAGGGCCCCCGGGGAAGCGGCGATGATTCTGACGGGCAGCCATTCGTCCTGGGGGAATTCAATAAAATTTATCAGTCCCTGCCGGATGCCGGGCAGTGAAAGACAACCGTAACCCAGGGGTTCCCGAATCAGGGCAAGGCCCAGGATCAGGGCCGAAAGGGCAAGGCCCTCCGTGCCGGTCCGCAGGACGGTCTCCCTGGTACCGGAATTTTCCAGCCTGTCCAGAACCCCGGAGGAAATGCAGCACAGGGGGCAGAGGATCAGGAAAAGCAGGGTATCCGTCGCCAGAACGGGGCTGATAAAAAAGAGGAGGAGGATATAGACCCCTCCGATAAACGAGGCAAAAAAGGGGCCGATTATGCCCTTCCCCCCGGCGGGCAGGAAGGGAATCCGCAGGGCAAGACCGGTAAGAACGTAGACCCAGAGCAGGGAAATGCCGCATACCAAGGCGAATGAGAAACGGACCGATGCGAGGACCAGGAGACTCCCGCCGCAGAGGGTGGCCAGGGGGGACCGGATGCCCCAAAAAGGATGAGACCGGTATTCAATCATAGATTCTTCTCCGTTTCGATACGGTGGATGTAGGCGTTGAGAATCCCCGGAGGAACCCGCTCAAAGGCCTGTCTTGCGTGGATTCCCAGGGGAATAAGCCGCTCCACCCGGCCGCGGGAATCAATGAGGGCCCCGCAGTTTAGGGAGCCGCCGCCGGAAACCAGCGGGAATACCAGGAAACTCCCCCCCGCGCCGGTTGTGAATTCGGTTCCCAGCGGGAGCCGCCGCCGGTTTTTCACCGGGGTATCCAGGACGAAAATTTCTCCCTGCTCCGCGAGGATCCCGTTAATCCGGCGCGCCGTTATCCGGTCCCGCGGGGATTCGGTAAAAAGCCACAGCAGCCAGCCGGCCAGGAGGAGCCCTCCGATCCAGGCGGCGCACAGGGCGATATTCTTCAGATCTTTCATCTTTTATCCCGCGACGCGTAGCGTTCCGCCGCCCGAATCAGGGGAACCAGGGCATTGGTCATGGCCGCGGCGGGGAAAGCGCCGTAGAGTTCCCCCCCGGGATAACGGAACAGAAAGGCAAGAACCGCCGCCAGGGTTGTGGCGCAGAACATCCCTACCGGGGTCTTTGCCCCGGTTACGGGGTCAGAAATCAGCAAAAAGGCCGCCGCCAGGGTTCCCCCGGAGCAAAGGCAGTACAGCATATCCCCTTCCCCTAATCCGCCCCCGCCGGGAAATGCGCCGAAGGCCCGGACCAAAAGCCCGTATACGGCCAGATAAAGGCCGGGTATCCAGGCCCGGTTCACCTGGGCGGCGGTAAGCAGGATGGTTCCCAGGATCAGGACGGGAAGTCCCCGGTCGGCGACGATCCCCCCGGTTCCCTGTCCCAGCAGAAGTTCCGCATAGCCGGGGGGAAGCTCCGCCCCGGTCAGTGAAAAAATCGTCCCGTTGAGAAAGGTTCTGAGCGGGATGTCGAGGCCGCCGCCGGAGGGGACGGGGGCGCCGGAAAACAGGGAGGGCCAGGAAACGCGGATAAAGAGCCAGGCCCCCAGGGCCGGGTTTACCCAGTTGGCCCCCAGTCCCCCGTAGCTGTACTTTACCAGTAACATGGCAAAGACCGCCCCCAGGGCCGCATAAACCGGGTTTACCGAATGGGGAAGCAGCAGGACCAGAATCATGATCGACGCCGCGGCGCTTCCATCGGAAAGGCTGCCCCCCGGGGTCTTGTTCCCGTTCTGATTTGTCTGGAGTTTCCCAAAATGCAGCGCCAGGGCCTCGGCGGAAAGTCCCGCGGCCAAAGCAAAAATAGCCAGGGCCAGGGAAGAGAAGTTGTCGGACAGGGCCGAATACAAGACCGTCCCCAGGGCGCAGCCGAAAACCAGCCACATCCGCAGCACCGTGGACTGGGCCAGATTTACCTGGGGTTTTTGATTCAAAACGGGCATCAAGAGGCCCCCTGGGTGGAATAGATTGCCGCCGCCAGCGGAATCCGGGAGGGACAGACCAGTTCGCAGCAGCCGCAGCCGTGGCAGCCCTGCCCGGGGCCTTGCCCCGCCGGGGAATTACGGCCGATTTTTTTGTAGAGTTCCTCCGGGTCCAGCCCCACGGGGCATACAATGCGGCACTCCCCGCAGCCGATGCAGTTCTGCTGCTCGAAAAAACCGGCATGGTTGTCCAGCATGGCGAAAGCGGCGTAGGTGGTCTTCATTACCGGTTCGTCCAGGTCCACAATGATCCTGCCCTGCAGCGGGGAACCGGAAGCAATGCGCCGGGGTTTAGCCACGAATCCCCCGCATTCGGCAAAAACCTCGCCGATGCGGGTCCCTATCCTTACCCGCATTACCTGGGGTTTCTTGACCGCGGATCCCCCCACGGCGATATAGCGGTCAAGGACGGGCTTCCGCAGGCGCACCGCGTCATAAATGGCCGCCAGCGTGGCCGGCCCAAGGATCATCAGGGAGCCCAGGCCGGTCATCTCCCGCTTTTCATAGTTCCGCAGGGCTATTTCCAGTTCCCTGCGGTTCCGCTGGGGATACCGGGACCCGGTGATGACCAGTGAAACCGGGAGGGGGCTGTCTTCGCTTGGTATGCCGCCGGCCTGCCGGAGGAATATCTTTCCCAGTTCCAGTTCCCTGTGGGAAAAAACAAAAACGATACGGTTTACCCCCGCCATCTTTGCCGCGATAAGGCTCCCTTCCACCACCGCCATGCTTCGTTCCCGGCAGAGGGTGTGGTCCGCCGCCAGCCAGGGATCGTCGAAAACACAGCGGACCACCAGGGAACGTTTTTCCCTTCCGCCGGCCCGCAGCGCCTCCGCCAGGGGACGGCCCGAACCTTCCATCTCCACAACCCCGCAATCGGAAACAATGCGCCGCAGATCATGGGAAGAAAGGCCGTCCCAGGGGAAGATATCCTCTCGTTTCCCCAGTTTTTCAAAACTCCCGCCCATGCGGATTACCAGGGCCTCAATTTCCTGATCGCAGGCGTTTTTCCAGAAAACCCGGCGGATCACCCTGCCGGGGACCGCGGCGTGAATATTGGTATGGCCCCAGCCGATAAGCATCCCCTCTTTTACCGTATCCCCGATGGATACCACAGCCTGAAGCCGGTCCCCATCGTTTTGAACCAGCGGAATAATTGAAATGGTGGGAAGAAAGGCAATCTTGCTGGAATCCTGGAGCGGAGCCGTATGATCTTCATAGGAAATTCCCCCGCAGGGGAAGGAATACATTTTCATCATGCCGCTATCCGTTTATCATCGTAGGCGGGGCTTCTTTTCCGGCCTCCGCCCCGGCCGGGAGGTAACAAAATCAGCGCCAGACCCAGAAACGGTGAAACCACCGCGGCCCGGCCGCCGGAGACCCAAGGGTCCGGTACGGCCCATCCGGCAAGGAAACCGCAGAGAGAAGCCAGCGGGAAGGGAGGAATTTCCGTTTCCCCGCCGGCCTCCGGAACGCCGGGAAGGATCCCTGCCACCAAACCATCCTCTCCTATAGTGTAGCGGAAATACCCCGAAGGGGAAAAGCCGGAAGAAGCGGCCCCGGAAAGATGGAGGGATCGCCGGGAAAAACCGGCCTGGTAGAGAGCATGATCCGCGTAGTCTTTTTCCAGGACCAAAAAAGGCCAGGGCTCCGGCAGCGGGCGCCAAAACCCGGCCGGGGGGCAGAGTACAAAGGCCAGGCAGGAGGACAGGGCAAAGGGCAGCGCCGCCCGGGGACGCGCTCCGGGGCGGCCGGAAGTACGGGGGGACAGGATGGGCAGCGGTACAAAACGGCAGGACGGGCGATCTTCCGGCGCAAAACGGCGGACCTGGGTCCCCAGGTAGAAGAAATACAGGACGAAAAGCCCCGCAAGACCCAAAAGAGCCGTCAGGGGGGGGATTTTCCCCGTCCACAGAATCGGCACGGACAGGGGCGCCAGGCAAAGGGCCCGGACCAGATCAAAACGATAGGGCCTCAACGCCGTTTTTTGCCGGTCTTCCCCCCCCCGGATTATCTGAACCCAGAGTTCCCGCAGCAGCGGGGCCAGCAGGGCGCCCAGGTACAGGGACAGGGCTGCCAAGGCGCAGCCTGGAGCCCCCCAGAGGCTCAAGACAAACAGGGGGGGGGCCAGCAGAAACAAGGAGCGGCTTGTTGTACCGGGCCCCCGCCGGATGCGCCGGACCGCCGAACCCGGCCGGCCTTTCCGGAACGGCCCCCCCGCCAGGAACAGAGCCGCCGGCCAGGCCAAGACAAAGGGAATGATGCGGAAGCCCGGGGGCCGGTCCGCCTGCTTAACGAGGAGGGAAAAGGAGCCGGCTGCCGCGTCCAGGCCGGGAACGGCCGCCAGAGCGGGGGCTATTTTCTTTTTCAGGCTCCGTTCCGGGTTCAGGACAGGAAAAGGCCCAAAGATCTCCCGGTCCAGGGGGATAAAAAACCAGCGCTTTCCCTCACGGACAAAGAAATCCCTCAACCTGGAGGCATAAGGGTCCCGCCGGGGGTCAAAAGATTCCAGCCGTTTATCGTATTCATCCAGGGGTATCCGCTCCAGACTGCCAAAGTTGTTTAAAAGGACCCACTGGGAAGATTCGGACAGTACCGGCCGGCCCAGTGCGTCTTCCAGGGCCAGGGCCGTTTCCCGGTCCAGCCCCCGGTCTTCCAGGGCCAGGGCCGCATAGCCCCGGCCGGGGAAAAATTCCCGGGACAGGGGAAAGCTTAAAAACAGGGTCAGCGCCAGAATCAGGGAGCACAGGAACAGGGCGGGGGTAGAAAACCTGGACATAAAACCTACAGGAACGCAAAAGCCACGGCGATAAACAGACCCAAAAAACTCCCGGCCACGACTTCCAGAGGGGTATGGCCGTGGACTTCTTTAAGAGGGTGGAATTCCACCTTCATACGATCCGACACCTGCTTCCCCAGCACGTTGAGTACCCGCGCCTGAAGCCCCGAAGAACGCCGGACCCCCAAAGCGTCCCGCATAACCACCAGGGCAAACCAAAAAGAAAGCTGGAACAGATTGGAACCGACTCCCTCCGCAAAAGCCATAGAGGCCGCCAGAGCGGAAACCAGGGCCACATGGCTGGACGGCATACCCCCGGTACGCCATACCAACGTTTCCATCACCTCCCGAATCTTCCTGTTTCTAAAACGAAGCAGCAGAATAACCGTTTTGATCAACTGGGCGCTTAAAAAACTGGTAATGCAGGCCAAAAAGATGGTATTTTCAAAAAATCCCTTGAACGGAAGGGCCCGCAGGGGCAGCGAAAGAGGCATAAACATATCATTCCCCAGGGACGATTCATTGTCAATGGAGGCCAGGATAAATGCATAGGAGTAGGCGCATCCCCGGCCGCCAGGGTACTACTTTGTTCCACCAGGGTAGGGGTACACCAGTACGATAATTCTGTAGGCCGGGGACCGGGCTATCCGCTTCAATTCCTCACAAAAAGGGCATCCGCCCTTTTTGTTCCGGTATTTCCGCTTCTATCCCTTGCGCGTTCGGTGCGGCAGCCTTTTTTCACCACCGCGATGGCAGCAGACCGGTTATGTATGATTCTATGCGTTTATCGTGCAGCAATTTCAAATTCCAAATTCGAAAAGAGCCGTAAAAAATTCATCAGGGGTCCTGCCGGCTGGAAAAATCCGGGGCCCCCACCCCAGATTCTTTCCACCGCCACCCCTGTTACTTGTTTCGATGCTCTTTTCGCCATTTCCCCATCGTGAATTACCTTAAGCCAAAGGGTTTTCAAGGTAAAAAATGGTCAAATGGCTGTAGATACGGTTTCATACTGCTAACGAGCCTGTACCTTTGACCATTTTTAGGTTGAACTGTTGTTTTTCTAAAATGAGAATTGCTGCCCTGATGATTCGTCCCTTGACAGCGAAGTTAGCATTCACTATCTTTATAACCGGGTATGGTTATGTAAGGCAGTGCTTACAAACCGCCCCGTGTGGAGCCCGGCCCTCAAGCCGG
>JAIRXT010000187.1 GCA_031268125.1 Treponema sp.
CTGGTAGAGGCGGAAACCCCGGAGGTGTTTGCCATTCTGGACGATGTGGTGAAGGAGCATCCGGTACTTTTGAACCGGGCCCCCACCCTGCACCGGCTGGGTATCCAGGCCTTTGAGCCGGTTTTGGTGGAGGGGAAGGCCATCAAGCTGCATCCGCTGGTCTGTAATGCTTTTAACGCCGACTTTGACGGGGACCAGATGGCGGTCCACGTACCCCTTACCCAGGCGGCCCAGATGGAATGCTGGACCCTGATGCTCAGCGCCCGTAACCTGCTTAACCCTGCCAACGGAAAGACCATCGTATTCCCCACCCAGGATATGGTACTGGGGATCAACTTCCTTACCCGGCTAAAGCCCAACTCCAAGGGTTCCAAAGGAGCCGACGGACGGTGCCGGCGCTACCACACGGTAGAGGAAGTCCAGATGGCGGTGGAAACCAAGTCCCTGGATTGGGAAGCCCTAATCGAAGTACGGTCCCCTAAATCTCCCGTCTGGGATAAGCTGGGCCATGAGATTGCCATCGGCCCCGGCGGCCTTATTGAGACTTCCGCGGGGCGGCTGATCTTTAACGAGGCCATGCCGAAGGACATTCCGTTCATCAACTACGAATTGAAAGACAAGGAACTGCGGGCCCTTATCGAGATGGTCTTTAGTGAAAAGGGTTCCTGGACCACGGTACGGATGCTGGACGCCATTAAGGCCACCGGCTACCGCTATGCCACGGTTTTTGGGGCCACCATCGGGGTGGATGACATCGTCGTTCCCAAGGAAAAGGTGGAAATGATCGAAAGCGCCAACCGGGAAGTGGAGACTATCCAGAAGCAGTACCGGGAAGGCCGTATAACCGGTGATGAGCGCTACAACAAGGTAGTAGAGGTCTGGAACAAGACCAACGATAACCTGACCAGTATCATGATGAAGACTCTGGAAGCGGACCGGGACGGTTTTAACTCCATTTATATGATGGCTAACTCCGGCGCCCGGGGAAGCCGCAACCAGATCCGCCAGCTTGCGGGGATGCGGGGCCTTATGGCCAAGCCCTCGGGGGACATTATCGAACTGCCCATCCGGTCTAACTTCAAGGAAGGGCTTTCGGTCATTGAGTTCTTTATTTCCACCAACGGCGCCCGGAAGGGGCTGGCCGATACCGCCCTCAAGACCGCCCAGGCAGGGTACCTGACCCGGCGCCTTGTGGACATTGCCCAGGATGTGGTGGTAAACGAGGATGACTGCGGTACGATCAACGGGATCGCCTACTCCGCCATCAAGGATGGGGAAGACATCGTGGAGCCCCTGAGCGACCGTATCGTGGGCCGCTACACGCTGGAGCGGGTCAAACACCCCATCACCGGGGAGCTTATCATCGATGTGAACGAGGAGATTACCGAGGAGATCGCCGGGATCATCGAGAAGGCGGGGATCGAAACCGTAAGAATCCGCACGGTTCTGACCTGTGAGGCGGAGCACGGGGTATGCCGCAAATGTTACGGCCGGAACCTGGCTACCAACCGCTCTGTTGACATTGGCGAGACCGTGGGAACCATCGCCGCCCAGTCCATCGGCCAGCCCGGTACCCAGCTTACGATGCGGACTTTCCACATCGGCGGGGTCGCCACCAAGATAAGCGAAGAAAACCGTACTTTCCTAAAATACCCGGTGTATATCCGGGAAATCATCGGGGCCCATGTGGAAATGCCCGACGGCCACTGGCTTTTTACCCGCAAGGGTTACGCCGTGGTCAACAAGGTGATGAAGGAATACAAGCTGGAAAGCCAGGATACCCTGCTGGTGGAGCACGGCAGGCGGATTATTCGGGACGAGCCTATCATCAGACGGGGGGGCCAGGAAATCCTTTCCCCGGAGATTGCCTATGCTATGGTGCTGGAAAACGGCCGCAGCCTGTACCTTATCGGCCAGGATCAGAAGATAGAAATCCGCAACGGGTCTGATCTGCTGGTCAAGAAGGGGGACGTGGTGGGGGCGGAAAAAACCATCGCCACGTTTGATCCCTTCTCGGACCCGATCATTGCCGAAGCCACGGGCTTTGTGAATTACGAGGACATTATTCCCGGCACCACCCTGAGGGAAGAACTTGACGAGGAAACGGGAAACACGGAAAAGCGGATTACCGAATTCCAGATGGAGAGCAAACAGCCCCGGATTTTGATTACCGATGAGCAGGGGAATGAACTGGCTTCCTACTTCCTTCCCGGCGGCGCCTATATCCAGGTAGAGGAATTTGAGCTTGATTCCAAGGGGGAGCCGGCCCTTGACGACGACGGCAAACCGCTGCGGACAAAGATTCTTGCCGGTAAGATCATCGCCAAGACCTTGAAAGAATCCGCCAAGGCTATGGACATTACCTCCGGTCTTCCGCGGGTAAGCGAGCTGTTTGAGGCCCGCAAGCCGAAGAACCCCGCCGTACTGGCCCAGGTATCCGGGGTTGTGTACTTCAAAGGTATTGTCAAGGGCAAACGGGTGGTTACGGTGGAGGATGCCTTCGGCAAGGAGTACAAACATCTGATCCCCATGACCAAGCGCCTTTTGATCAGGGACGGTGATACCGTGGAGGCCGGGGAGTCGCTCTGTCTGGGAGCGGTCAATCCCCACGACGTGCTTCATATCCAGGGTGAGGCAACTTTGCAGCGTTATCTGATGGACGAGATTCAGCAGGTTTACCGCTTGCAGGGGGTGTCCATCAACGACAAGCATATCGGTGTGATTATCCGGCAGATGATGCGGAAGGTAGAAATTGTGGCTGTGGGGGACACCAAGTTTATCTACGGCCAGATGGTGGATAAGTACCGCTTCCACGAGGAAAACAACCGTGTCATGTCCGAAGGCGGGCAGCCTGCGGTGGCCCGGCCCATGTTCCAGGGGATCACGAAGGCAAGCCTGAACATCGATTCCTTCCTTTCGGCGGCCAGCTTCCAGGATACTACCCGGGTGCTTACCAATGCCGCCATTGCGGGAAGTACCGATGCGCTGCGGGGCCTTAAAGAAAATATCATCATCGGGCACCCCATTCCCGCAGGTACGGGGATGAAGCGGTACCGGGAAGTAAAACTGTTTGATGAAGATCAGCAGGACCTGGATCAGCAGATGGAGGAGATTCTGGAACAGCGGAAGCTTGAGGCCGCCGCCGTTTCGGAGACCGAAGATGATGAGTTTATTGTGGAGGATACGGAAGAATAGTCTGCATAGGCGGGTAAAAAAGCCGTAAAGGCGGAGTATCGCATAAAGGAGGAATTTATGGCTGGTATCAACATTATTGTCATGGTTTTGTATTTTGCCCTAACCCTGTTTATAGGTGTTTATTTTGGGCAAAAGAAAACTACCACGTCCGCGGATTTTACCGTCGGCAGCCGGTCTTTTGGCGGATTTGTTTTGTTTTGTACGATGCTTGCCACCATTGTGGGGGCCAGCTCGGTCATGGGTTATACCTCCTGGTTTGCCCGGCGGGGTATTTCGCAGTGGTGGTTCACCGTCGGCAGCCTGATTACCAATTTCATTTACCTTCTCTACCTTGGCCCCCGGATCAACGACTTCGGCCGCCGGCAGGGAGGTGAAACCGTTGGCGATTGGTTTGTCTACCGCTACGGCAAGGTCTCCAAGACGATGGCTTCGATCCTCATTGCCGCGGCTTATATCGCCATTACTGCGTTTCAGTATCTGGCTATGGCGACTATTCTGGAGTTTGCTACCGGAATCCCCTTTGCCTACAGTCTTGCCCTGACTACGATCATCGTGATTGTTTATACCAGCATGGGGGGCCTCTGGGCGGTGGTTTCCACCGACATACTCCAGGGCATCATGACCTTGCTGGGGGTGGTGATCATGGTTCCCCTGTTTCTTACCAGGGCCGGCGGAATATCCGCCGTGTTTACCCAACTGCCGGCGGTTCATTTGCAGCCCTTTGGCAATGTAACCCCCTGGCAGGCCCTTGCCTCCATGCTTACGCTGGGCCTGGGGATTGTGTCCTGGCCCGATATTTGGCAGCGGATGTACGCGGCAAAGAGCAAGCCGGTGCTGCAAAAGTCCTACGGTTTGTACATGATAGCAAGTTTGGTGATCACCTTTGCGGTAATGTACATTGGTTTTGCTTCCCGTGTTTTAATGCCCGATTTTGAAGGTTCCGCCAACGGACTGCTGCCCGCCATGATCATCCGGTATCTGCCCAATGTGGTAGGGGCCATCCTGCTGGCGGCTCTTCTTGCCGTCATCATGGGGACCGCTGATTCGGTTTTGCTGGTAAGCGCCATCATCATTGAAAAAGACCTGGTAACGCCCTTGCTTAAAAAGGACCGGAGCGATAAGGAAAAACTCATCCTGACCAAGATTATCACCGCCGTTACCGGCGTTGCGGTGCTGGGGGTGCTGTACTTTTCCACCGATATGTTTGAACTTTGGGTTATGAGCGCCGATATTACCGGCGCTACCCTTGCGGTGCCCATCCTCCTGGGTTTTGCCTGGAAGCGGCCCGGCGAGTCGGCCACCATCGGTTCCATCGTGGCCGGTCTTACAGGCTGGCTGGTCTTTACCATCGGTAAGTTTGAATTCCTCGATCCGATTATCCCCGGCGCGTTCTGTTCTCTTGTCGCCTACCTTGTTATTGCCTGTATTGCCCCGGATAAGAAACACGCGTTGAAAAACGCCGCTGCCAATGTTTGATGTAGTTATCGCCGGGGCCCGGGTGCTGGACCCGGAAACCGGCCGTGATGAGTCTTTGAATGTGGGAATCGCCGGGACGGCAATCGCCGTTTTAAGCGCTTCCCCCCTGCAGGGGGCGCGTGTCCTTGAGGGATCCGGCCTGGTTCTGGCCCCCGGTTTTATCGACATACATACCCACGAGGACCTACAGGAGACGCCGGGACGGAGCTTCGAAATGCCCCGGGAGACCGCTGCCTGCGCCCTCCGTACCGGCAACACTACCATCCTGGGGGGGAACTGCGGGGGCAGCAACTACCCGGTGGGCAAATATCTGGAAGCCCAAAACGCGGAACATCTGCCTATCAACTGCCTGACGCTTGTGGGGAATTCCACCCTGCGGAAGGTCCTGGGTCTTGATGAATACGCCACGGCCGGCCCCTCACAAATTGCCGCCATGAAGGACCTGGCCTGCGCCGCCCTGGACGAAGGGGCCCAGGGGATTTCCTTTGGGCTCCAGTATGCGCCGGGGACCAGCTTTGCCGAACTCCTGGCCCTCTGCGAGGCGGTAAGGGAAAAAGACAAATTCTTCGCTGTCCACATGCGTTACGATACACCCCTCCGGGCGGTGGAAACCGTGGAGGAGGTTATCTCCGCCGCCCTCATCACCGGGGCGGCCCTGCAAATTTCCCACTATGCCGCCAATGTGTACGGCCATGCCGACGGCGCGGCCAAAAACGGCGGCGGCAATATCGATATTACCGCCCGGCTAATCGAAGAATCCGGCGCCGATATCCGGGCCGATGTGTACCCCTATGATACCTGGGCCACGGGGATTAGGTCCGCGGTTTTTGACCAGGGTTTTGAAGATTTTAATTTTAATGTTACCGATCTGGAGCTCCTTTCAGGGCCCCTGGCAGGGCGTTACTGCACACAGGAACTGTTTGACAGCCTCCGCCATGCCCCCCAGGAGACCGCCGTGGCTTGCCATAACGCCATCCCCATGAAGGATATTGAAGCCGCCTACCGGCTCCCCTTTGTGTGCCTGGGCAGTGATGCCTCCATGTCCCTGTCCGCGGACGGACACCGGAAGGGTCATCCCCGGGGGGCGGGGTCTCCGGCCCGGTTCTTACAGGAATTTGTGCGGGAGAAGAAGATCCTTTCCCTTATGGAGGGGATACGGAAACTCACCCTGATTCCCGCCCGGCGCCTGGGGCTTGGCCGCAAGGGCCGCTTGCAGGAGGGTATGGATGCCGATCTGTGCCTGTTTGATCCTGGAACCATTACGGACAGGGCGGCCTACGGGATGGATGTCTGCGCCCTGGCCCCGGCGGGGATACGGGCGGTTATCGTGGGCGGCAAGGTGGCCTACGAGGGGTCCGATCCGGCGGACCGGTAGGCAGTGAATATTGTCCGCGCCGATCCGGCGGGTAACATCACCATTTTTGTTCTTGATCCTATTGATGATCCGGCCCTCCGCATCCGGGCCTCAAAGGCCCTGCTGGCGGAACCTTCCCTGAAGGCCGAACAGGTTGGCTTTGTGATTTCACCGGAACGGCGGGATTCCCGGTCTCCGGCCCGTTGGCGGCTTGAGATGATGGGGGGCGAGTTTTGCGGAAATGCTGCCCGGAGCTTCGGCCTTTATACAGCCCGGAAAACCGGCTTGACCGGGAAGCAGGACATACTTGTGGAGGTCAGCGGCGCGGCGGACCCTGTGCCGGTCCATGCGGACCTTAATTTGTCCACGGCGGAGGCGGAGATTCCCGGCCCTGTAGCTGCCGCCGTCCTGGATTTTGAGGGCCGCCCCCTGCCGGTGTATTTTTTTGAAGGTATTGCCCATATCATCATTGAAGATACGGACCCCTGCCGGGCCCTGGTTCTCCGGCTCCTGGAATGCGCGCAAAGGGCCGCCGGGATTGCCGGGCAGGACGCCCTGGGGCTGATGTTCTGCAAGCCCGGTCCCTCCATGCGGCCTGTGGTTCACGTAAGGGCCGCGGATTCCCTGGTCTATGAATCCAGCTGCGGGTCCGGCACTGCCGCCCTGGCGGCCCATCTGTCCGCGGGACTGGGGGATGGTGAATACCGCTGGGATGTAGCCCAGAACGGGGGCGTCATAAGCGCCCGGCTGGTGAAAGAGGCCGGGAAAATCCGGCGTATCGGCATCGGCGGCCCCGTAACCCTGGAAGGCCCCATCAGCCTCCGGCTGCCCGGCTTCTAGTATTCTAAACGAAGCGGAATAATGTTGCCTTCTGGGGCTGGGATTTGCCCCGGAAAAACATATGGAATTCTCCGCCGCCGGTGTGTCGTTTCTTTGCAGGTGAAGATAAGACTATAGCCCGCTTCCTGTACCTGCCGGCAAAACGGTTCATGGGAATACAAATCGTCTCCCAGAAGCGTTGGTTTCAGCCACCGGCATCACCGACGTGCTTCCCGGTCTTACTATCGTCCCCGCCAACGCATTGTGGTAATAGGCGGTTACCCCGTCTTTCGTCATATGCAGATACCGGTCACAACGGATGTTTCCCGATGCATGATACCACACCCCGTCAAGCGCTATCAGAACCCCGCCGTCCATTACCCGTCGGCCAGCCCTGCCTCCCCGGCAATTTTTAGCATCGAATCGAAAAAACCGCTGAACTTTTCAGGCGGTATCCGGTCCATCTGTTCCCGTATCCACGTGTCCGACGGCATGGACCTTACCCCAAATACCGTCTCCGGATTGTTCCGCCCCCGTTTCTCCTTCATCTTCCGCTGGTAATCCAGCATCGACCGGTGCTGAAAGAAGAACACCCCAAAGGCGCTTTTCACAAAATCCGCCGTCTTGTACCGTTCATTGTGCCCGGACCGCCTGTTGTCCGGCACCTGCCCGCACATCCGCCCAAAGTTGTCAATCAATCGCTTGAATAGTTCCCCGCCCATACTTTGAATTGCTGGTGGGCAATGCCCGCGTTTGACAGTTCTGTCCGGGTGTGATATACTATTCCAATTTCTTTGCCCCCGGAACCCTTGCACCAAGGGGCCCGCCGGGAGGTAAAAATCCATATTCAGGAGCCGCATTATGAAGAAGTTTCTCTCTTTTTGTCTTATCCTATGCGCCGCAGCGGGCCTGGCCTTTGCCAGGGGCAGGGGGGAAACCAAACCCCTCCTGGGAGTAATCACCCCCGCGGCGGACCACGGTTTTACCGCCGAGTCCATCCGCCACGGCGAAGCCCAGGTCAAGGCCCTGGCCGCCCAGTACGGTTTCGACTACCGCTACCTTACCGCCCTTGAATCCGGGGAACAGAG
>JAIRXT010000265.1 GCA_031268125.1 Treponema sp.
GCGTTGAGTTCTTCCCGGGCTTCCTGGTATTTCTTCTGTTTGTAGTGGATAAAGGCAATCTCGTATTCCGCCGCCAGGGTCCAGTCGCTGCTGTCCCGGTTTTCGTCGTAAAGAGCCTGGTAGTAGCGCAGAGCAAGGTTGTAGCGGTTCCTGTCCGAGGCTTCCTGGGCCCGCTGGAGCAGATCTTCCGGCTGCAGCCCCGCGGGAATAGTCTGCCCGTCCGTAAGGCAGGCGGACAACACGAGAAGGACCCCCGACACAAGAAAGGGGACGGTTTTTTTTGCGGTAAAAATAATCATAAATTCCTATACCACGGAGGTATTTTGAGATCAAGACGCCTGCGGGCCCGTATCACGGACCCCTATCATAACAACAACGGAATCCGCCAATGGTTCCAAGAATTCTCCGGTTTCGCCTATACAAGGGGTCCAATATCCTTTTTAATTATACATTATGAGGGATCTGGATGCGGGGGTCTGCGCCCCCAGAGGATTTAGGGCCGGGGGAATCTGGTGCGGCATCAAGGCGGGGTCCCGGAAGCGGGATCTGGCCTTGATCTATTCGGAAAAACCCTGCACGGCGGCGGCCGTGTTTACCACCAACCGGGTGCAGGCCGCCCCGGTGCTGGTGAGCCGGGAACACCTGGAGGGGGGAATCCTCCGGGCGCTGATAGCCAACTCAGGGAACGCCAACGCCTGTACCGGGGAGCCGGGCCTGGCGGCCGCCCGCAGCATGGCGGAACTGGCCGCCGGGGAATTCGCCATCAATGCCGGGGAAGTGGCCGTGGCCTCCACCGGGGTCATCGGCGTGCCCCTGCCCATCGCCGCGATTGAAAGCAGCATCAGTTCCCTTGCGGACAGCCTCCGTTCCGACGCCGCCGGCCACGAGGCGGCCCTGGAGGCGATTATGACCACCGACACCCGGAAAAAGGCTGGGGCCCTGGAACTGGAAATTGGCGGCAAGGCCGTGCGGATGGGGGCTATGGTCAAGGGGTCGGGGATGATTCATCCCAACATGGCTACCATGCTCTGTTTTATCACCACCGATGCGGCGATAAGCCGGGAATTGCTGGACCGGGCCCTGCGCCGGGCGGTGGGGCGCTCGTTTAACCGTGTTACCGTGGACGGGGATACCTCCACCAATGATATGGTCATCATCATGGCAAACGGGGAGGCGGGGAATGTCCCGCTAGACGCCGAAGGGCCCGGTTTCGATCTTTTTGCCGAAGCCCTCCAGACCCTCTGCATCAAACTGGCCCGGGCCGTAGCCGGGGACGGGGAGGGGGCCACCCGGCTCGTAACCGTAAGCCTGAAAGGGGCCGCCACGGAGGAAGCAGCGGAGACCCTGGCCAGGGCCGTGGCTTCTTCCAGCCTGGTAAAGGCCGCCTGTTTTGGGGCGGACGCCAACTGGGGCCGGGTCCTCTGCGCCCTGGGCTATGCGGGGGCGGATTTTGACCCCGGCAAGACCGATGTATATTTTTCCGGCCCCGCCGGGGAGGTTCTGGTCTGCAAGGCCGGAGCGGCGGTTCCCTTTTCCGAAGAGGACGCCAAGAGGATTCTCTTGGGGGATGAGATTGAAATCCGTATCGAACTGACCGGAGGAGGCTCCGGGGCGGCGACGGCCTGGGGCTGCGATCTCAGTTACGATTACGTGAAGATCAACGGGGATTACCGTTCATAAGTGTGGAGGCGGCCATGAGCAGCATTGGGGAAGTACTTGTCCACGCCCTGCCCTATATCCGGCAGCACCGGGGCAGGACCATCGTGGTAAAATACGGCGGCAACGCGATGATCAACGAGGTTCTCAAGGCCCAGGTGATTCAGGACATTGTACTGATGAACTACGTGGGAATCCGGGTGATTCTGGTTCACGGTGGGGGGCCGGAGATTGACGCCCAGCTCAGGCGGCTGGGGAAGGAAAGCCGTTTTGTCCGGGGCCTCCGCTACACCGACAGGGAGACTATGGAAGTGGTTCAGATGGTCCTCTGCGGCAAGCTGAACAAGGACATTACCGCCCTCATCGGCAGCGCCGGGGGGAGGGCCGTGGGACTCTGCGGCATTGACGGGGCCACCCTCAAGGCCCGCCGCGCCGGGACTGCGGAAGGGGAGGACCTGGGCCTGGTGGGGGAGATTGAGGAGGTGGATACCGCCCTGCTCAACACCCTGCTGGATAACGGGATCATCCCGGTCCTCTCGTCCGTGGCCTTCGGCCTGGGGGAAGAGGGGGCCCTTAACGTGAACGCCGATACCGCCGCCGCTACCGTAGCCGCCGCCGTGAAGGCGGAAAAACTCCTCCTGATGACCGATGTACAGGGGATTCTGCGGGATACGGCGGACCCCGGTTCCCTTATCCGTACCGTTACTCTGGCGGAACTGGAGGCCCTGAAGCGCGAAGGAGTGGTAAGCAAGGGGATGATCCCCAAGGTGGACTGCTGCGCCATTGCCCTGTCTGGCGGGGTGGAGCGGGCCCATATCATCGACGGCAGGGAGCCCCATTCCCTTATCGTGGAACTTTTTACCGATGAAGGGGTGGGAACTATGGTAAGCGCCCGGTAGACGGTTTTTTGAACGGCGCCGCGGAAGCCTTATGCCTTATACTTTAATTGGAGAAAGAGATGACCGACGTTTTTATGAATACCTACCACCGGCTGCCGGTAACCTTTTCCAGGGGGGAAGGGGCCTGGCTGTTCGATACCGGGGGGAAAAAGTACCTGGATTTTAGCTCCGGCATTGCGGTGAACTGTCTGGGCCACGCGTATCCGCCCCTGGTTAAGGCCATTGCGGAACAGGCGGCCAGGCTGAACCACGTATGCAACTACTACCAGAGCAACACAACCGCGGCCTTTGCGGAAAAGCTGACAGCCGCCTGCGCCCCCGTGGGGATGAAGCGGGTGTTCCTGGCCAATTCCGGGGCGGAGGCCAACGAGGGGGCCTTCAAGATAGCCCGTAAGTACTCCCTGGTTAGGCACGGCCCCAACCGCCACCGGATCGTAACCCTGAAAGGGGGCTTCCACGGCCGGACCGTTACCACTCTGGCCGCCACGGGGCAGGACGTGTTCCATAAGGACTTCGGTCCCTTTACCGAAGGTTTTGCCTACGTCCCCGCCGGGGACATCGAGGCCCTGGACCGGGCTCTGGACGCGGATACCGTGGCGGGTTTCCTGGTGGAGGCCGTCCAGGGGGAAAGCGGTATCCGGCCCCAGGAAAGCGCGTACATCAGGCGGGCCGCCGAACTCTGTGCCGAGCGGGACATCCTTTTAATTTTTGACGAGGTTCAGTGCGGGGTGGGCCGGACCGGCAGCTTCCTGGCCTGCGAAGCTTACGGCGTCAAGCCCGACATCGTTACCCTGGCCAAGGGCTTGGCGGGGGGCATCCCCGTGGGGGCGGCGCTGGCCGGGGAAAAGGCTGCGGATATTCTGCAGATAAGCGACCACGGTTCCACCTTTGGGGGGAACCCCGTTGCCGCCGCCGCGGGCCTGGTGGTACTGGAAACCGTAAACTGCCCCTCCTTCCTGGCGGAAATCACCCGGAAAGGGGAAAAACTGCAGTCCGTCGTCCGGGGCTGGGGACATCCCAAGGTGCGGGAACTGCGGGGCCGGGGCCTCATGATCGGCATAGACATAGAAGATGAAGCCTGGCCCATCCTGGAACGGGGCGTGGCCGCCGCCGGGACCCCACCCGCGGCGAACCCCGGTCTTTTGATACTCAGCGCCGGGCAGAAGACCCTGCGCCTCCTCCCCCCCTACATCATCGCCGACACGGAGATCGAAGAGGGGCTGGAACTATTACGGGGGCTTTTAAGTTGAAAACAATCATACATATCGATAACAGTGATTTTTTCCGCAAGGTAATGAAAAACTTCCTCACCGGCGAGGGCTTTGAGGTTGAAGGCTTCGACAATGCGGAGGACGCCGCTATGGCCGTCTCCGGGGGCCGGGCTTCCATGATGATCTGCGGCCTTGCCTTTGCGGGTATGAAGGCGGAGGATTTTATCCGCCGGACCCGGGAAAACTACGCCGGGCCCATCGTGGTAATCAGTTCCAGCCTGGATTCCCAAACGGCGGTCTCCCTTAAGGCCCTGGGGGTTAAGGCAGCCTTTGACAAATCCGGGCCCTGGCAGGATGCCCTGAAAACCGAACTGGCGGCCCTGTAAAGGCCCGTAAAGGGGGGGCCCGCTACCACGGACAATGGGTCAAGGCGGCGCTAGCCGCCGCCTTGACCTTCCCGCAGCCGCTGCCCTGCGGGCGGCGCTCCTTCTTTGGCCCCCCCTTGGCTCCAGCCCTGCGGTCTTCCGCCAACCCCCCGGACTCCGGTTCTTCGCTAACGGGTTGCTAGGCCAGCCTCTCCATAAACTGGGTCCCGGTGATGCTTTCCCGGGCATAGAGGTACTCCGCCAGGGAGGCCAGTTTTTCCCGGTTCACCCGGAGCAGTTCGGCGGCCTTGGCGTGGCACTCGTTGATGATCCGGGAAATTTCCTGGTCCACCCCGGCGTTTGACGCGTCGGAGGCGGTGAACACGCTGCGGCCGTCCAGGTACTGGCTGCTCAGGCTTTCCAGCCCCATCATGCCGAATTTTTCGCTCATCCCGTACTGGGTTACCATGTTCCGGGCAAGTTTGGTGGCCCGCTCGATGTCGTTGGACGCTCCGGTGCTGGCCTCGCCGAATTCCAGTTCCTCCGCAGCCCGGCCCCCCAAAAGGGTGCA
Organism: Treponema sp.; assembly: GCA_031268125.1. GTDB lineage: Bacteria > Spirochaetota > Spirochaetia > Treponematales > Breznakiellaceae > JAISFT01. The sequence goes on from JAIRXT010000265.1 coordinate 4,703, forward strand.
AATCTGGGCCAGGAGCTCGGACCGGGTCATCAGGTAATGTTCCTCCTCCGGGGCCTGCATGGTGTAGCCCAGGGAACCCGTGGTCCGGGGAATAATCGTGATCTTCTGTACCGGCTGGGTGTGCTTTTGTAAAACCGACACCAGCGCGTGCCCGATCTCGTGAAAGGCGACCATCCGCTTTTCCCGGGGGTTAAGGACCCGGTCCTTCTTTTCTTTTCCGGCAACCACGGTTTCTACCGCCTCCATGAGATCTTCCTGGAGTACCTGGGAACGGCCCAGACGTACCGCCCGCAGGGCCGCCTCGTTGATCATGTTCGCCAGGTCCGCGCCGGTGGCGCCGCTGGTGGATCGGCTTATCTCGTTAAGGTCCGCATCGGCTCCCAGGGGGATTTTTTTGGCATGGACCGCCAGGATAGCCTCCCGGCCCGGCAGGTCCGGCCGCTCCACGATCACCCGCCGGTCAAAGCGGCCGGGCCGCAGCAGGGCCTTGTCCAGAATTTCCGGCCGGTTGGTGGCCGCCAGGATCAGGATGCCCTTGGAGGAATCAAAGCCGTCCATCTCCGAAAGAAGCTGGTTCAGGGTCTGTTCCCGCTCGTCATTGGCCCCCATCTGGTTGTCCCGGCTCTTGCCGATGGCGTCTATTTCATCGATAAAAATGATGCAGGGGGCATGTTTCCCGGCCTCCGCAAAGAGGTCCCGGACCCGGCTGGCCCCCAGGCCCACAAACATCTCCACGAATTCCGACCCGGAAAGGGAGAGGAAAGGAACCTTGGCTTCCCCGGCCACCGCCTTGGCCAGCAGGGTTTTCCCCGTCCCCGGCGGGCCCACCAGGAGCGCCCCCTTGGGCTGCCGGGCCCCGATCTGTTTGTATTTTTCCGGGTTATGGAGAAAATCGACCAGTTCCACCAGGCTTTCCTTGGCTTCGTCCTGGCCCGCCACATCGTCAAAGGAAACGCCGGTGTTCTTCTCCATGTCGTAGAACTTGGCCTTGGATTTTCCCATGTTCATCATGCCTCCCGGCCCTCCCATGCCGGAAAACCGGCGCATGACAAAGAAGTAGATCCCGTAAAAGATCAGCATGGGGAAGATCCAGCTTGAAATAAAATCCCGGATGGGATTGGGCTGGATAATGGGTTTGTAGAAGGCGACCGAATTTTTCAACAGCCGTTCCGTCAGCGCGGGGTCTTCCAAAAGCCCCGTGTAGTAGACCTGGCCCGTCATGGACCGCGGTTCCCCGGACCCTAACCGGAGAATCTCCCTTAACACGGCCTCGCTGGTTCCGTCTTTCAGGGTAAAGGCGATCTGCTGATCGTCGATCTGCGCCTGCCCTACGGCCCCGTTTTCCACGAGCTGGATAAACTGGCCGTACTCGACCTGCCGTTTCTGCCCGGCGGTTAAATTACCGATGATCAGATTAAAAACGAAGGTGATCACGATACCGATGACGAGGATGCTGAGGATATTCGACTGCTGCGGCCGGCCGGGCATTTTTTGCCCTCCCGTTCCTTTCTGGTCCTGGGTAGGATTCATGGCTGGACTCCTTAACTGGTCCGGAAAACCCTGCGGGCTTTTCCGGCGGGATATAACCCTGCGGATTTGTCGCCGGTCTTTTCGCCATACGGCCGGAAAGACCTCTGCCCTATAAAGTACTTACTATTTCCTGTCAAGAAAACAAGAATTGTGTTCCCCAGGGTAAAAAAACCCTGTTTCAGGGCGGGGAGGTTTTTGCGTCCTTATTGCGGTTGTAGAAACCCGCCTTAAAACCGAACAGGAACTGCAGTTGGAACCGGTCTATCGTAGAGTATGTTTTGGAGGCGGGGCCGGCAGAATGCGCGCCGGCCTGGGCCGGGGGGGAAAGCTTTGTGGAACCTATGTCCCCCACTGCCCGTATGTCAAAAACAATGGCGCCCCGTTCCCCCGCCTTGATGCCGTATTGGAATCCCCCCACCCAGGAAAGGATTGGGGGAATGATGCTGCCCTGGGAACTGGTGTTAAACTGTATCCCGGCGCAGGGTTCCAGCATGAAATGCCTGCTGGGTTTTAGCGGGAATTTTATCAGCAGGGGCATGCCAAAAATGATGGCGTTATGGCTGGCGTCAATGCCGTAGGGGGCTCCAAGGATGTCCAGTTCCACGGACAAAAAATTGAGAAATTGATATTCCAGCCCCAGGCCGAACAGAGGGCCCGGATAAAACGTGTATTCCCGGTTTTGATAGGACACGGTGTTTCCGCTGTCGTAAAAGCCGAAATTTAAATTCAGGCTTCCGTAACCGGCAATGTAGAGCCACTTGTTCCGCCAGTGGTTGGTATCCGGCGCGGCGGTAATCTTGGTCAGAGGCACGTTGGCCATAGCCTGGTAGATCAGATGGAGGTTCCACTCGTACATATCTTCCAGAACGGTGAAAGCCCAGGAGAATTCAAGTATCTCATGGCCGTCCTTGTTATCGACAAGGGAAATGCTGAGAACGTTGATAATCTCCGCCGCTACGTCGTCTTCGCCGTCTTTCACTTCCTGGGTAATATTCAGATTCATGGAATAGTCGGCCTGATTCCGGTTTTCTACAACGGCATAATTGGCGCCGGTAAGCTCCATTTTGAAATTTTCGTTGAAAAAATACTGCTGTTCAGGAGTTCCGCCGGTGGTAGGGGCCAGATAAATGACTATGTCGTCCCGGGACTGGGCGCACAAAAGACATGCGGAAAAAAATAATAGAACCATGAAAAGCTGATTCGAGGGAGGTCTAATACCCCGCCGCCTGCGGCCGGGGCCTTTATTTTTCAGCTTTTCCAAACCGGCCTCCATACCGTATCTGCATAAAGCAAACCATCTGTAATAATAATTCCCGGTTCCCCGGAATTTCAAGAATTTCACTGAATCCTTCCGTTTTTAGGAACAATGTCCGGTATCCGGGCCCTTTTCCCGGTGTTTTTAGGCCGGTATCCCTGTGGAAAACGGAATAATCATGGGCGGAGATGCGATAATTTTTCACTGAAAAAGGCTGAAATGAGAAAAAAACCATATTTTAGAAATAAGTGCAGGCCTTACCGTTCCATCTTAATAAATCAAACTGAATTTGCAGCTTCCCGGATGCCAAAAACCGGATAAAGGGCAAGGGCAGTATGCACCCGGACAAACCTTCGGCATATTGCGCTTACCCTTTTTCCGCAACCTACAAACTTCCGCCCGTCTTAATCAAGGCCCATGGCAAAAGACAGCTTAACCCCGTTGGTTCGCAGCGCTACCCACTCTCCCTTTAAGGCCGTCCCTTTTAAGTCAATGTCGTAGTAGAAATAGGCGTAGGGATCCCGGGGATCGTATACCCGGACTTCCCCGGTAGAACCGTCCACCAGGATTTTGAAGGGTACCGGATAATCCAGGTCCTCTTCATAAACGTCCGTTACATACTCATTCAAATCTACACTGTCGACCAGTTCCATGTAGGAATGGCTGTAGCTCCGGTACACCTGGGCGCTTAACCCTGACGGTATGGAATTACCGGGGTTTTCATCGTAGTTGAGCCACAAAAGATAAGAATTGCCGCTGCCCCATGAGGGAGCGTTGATTACCTGGTCTCCGAAAACGTGGATACCAAAACCCCCATGCCCGTCTTCCGCCCCGTCTTCGTAACGGGCGTTGAATTCGTATAACATGGCCCCTTCCTGGGGTACCCGAATATTCACTTTGGCCAGCCCGGCTTTTTCATCGTTCTGGTAGAGCCGGCCCCCTGATAAATTCCAGGAACCGGAGGCAACTGAATAATTCGGTACAACAACCTGGGCATATAAAACCCCGGAGACAGCGAGAACCAACAACAACAGGACCAACCGTTTCATAATCCACTCCTTATGGAAGTATGTTCACCAGGAGAAAAACCTCCTGAGGGCCTAACGGGGAACTCCCCGCTGTCCCTATTCTATCATATCCCCTGTGAATAAGTCACATCTTTTCGCATAAAAATAGCAAATATTCGGGAATTCTGCTTTACTTCTCCAAAAAAATTTTCTGCGCTTTGTACAGGTCCTTATAGGGCCTCCCGGCAATTGCCGGCCGGATACCGCTTTGCCCTTTCCCGGCCTTTGTGCTATGCTCCCTCATGTCCGCCCATCCGGATTAGCCGGGCGGCGGCCCCAAACGGAAGCTATACAGGAGTTATTATGAAGACAAAAATCGTCTTGGCCTATTCGGGCGGCCTGGATACGACAGTGATTATCCCTTGGCTAAAGGAAAACTACGACAGCGACATTGTGGCGGTTTGCGTGGATGTGGGCCAGGATGCGGATTGGGCGGCGATTCAGAAGCGGGCCCTGGATACGGGAGCCGTTTCCTGCTACGTCCAGGATGTTAAGAAAGAATTTGTGGAAAATTACCTGTGGCCTATGTTGAAGTCCGGGGCCGTATACGAGGACAAGTACCTGTTGGGAACGGCGATTGCCCGGCCCCTGATCGCCAAGGTGCTGGTGGAGGCCGCCAGGAAAGAGAAGGCCAAGGCTATCGCCCACGGGGCTACCGGCAAGGGGAACGATCAGATCCGCTTTGATTTGGGGATCACCGCCTTTGCCCCGGACCTGGAGATTATCGCCCCCTGGCGGGTCTGGAAGCTGAAAAGCCGGGAGGACGAGATCCGCTATCTGAAACGGCGGCATATCGAGACGCCGATGAAAAAGGCCGATTCCTACAGCCGGGACGATAATCTGTGGCACATCTCCCACGAGGGCCTGGAATTGGAAGACCCCGCCGTCATGCCCAACTACCGGAAGATGCTTAAAATGACCGTTCCCCCGGACCGGGCCCCCAGCAAAGGCGAATATGTGGAACTCGATTTTGAAAAGGGGATTCCCGTTGCCCTGAACGGCAAGCGGATGGAAGGGCCGGCCCTGATTACCGCGTTGAATGAGATTGGGGGCGCCCACGGGGTGGGGCTTGTTGACCTGGTAGAAAACCGGGTGGTAGGGATGAAAAGCCGGGGGATCTATGAAACCCCCGGGGGAAGCATCCTCTACTATGCCCACCAGGAACTGGAGCATATCTGCCTGGACCGGCAGACCTACGCGTTTAAGCAGCAGGCGGCCCTGAAAATGGGGGAACTGATCTACGGCGGGCTCTGGTTTACGCCCCTGCGGGAATCCCTGTCCGCGTTTGTGGATGCCAGCCAGCGGACTGTCGGCGGCAAGGTACGGCTGTACCTGTGCAAGGGGGCCGTCAGTTCCGCGGGGGTAAGCTCCCCCTATTCGCTGTACAACAGCAGCATTGCCAGCTTTACCACCGGGGACCTGTACAGCCATGCGGATTCCAAGGGCTTTGTCCGGCTCTACGGGCTGCCGGTGCTGGTCCGGGCATTAATGGAAAAACCCGGCCGGGCGGCCAAGGCCGCGGAAGCCGCCGGGACGGCGGACCTGCCGCGGAAAACCGGCGGCAGAAAGGCCGGCCGCAAGTAAGAGCGGGTATTGATGAATATTGCAGGGAAACATTATAGAACGATTTGGTCCGGCGGAGACGGATTGGTGAAGATTATCAACCAACTGGTCCTGCCCCACCGGTTTGAAGTGCTGGAACTGCGGACCGCCGCGGACGTATTGCGGGCCATTAAGGATATGCAGGTCCGGGGGGCAGGGCTTATCGGGGCGGCGGCGGCCTGGGGCATGTACCTGGCGGCCCGGGAGGCGGCGGAGGGGAACTTTTTCCCGGATCTGGAAGAAGCCGCCCGGACCTTTAAGGCCGCCCGGCCCACGGCCAGCAACCTGGCCTGGGCGGTGGACCGGATGCTCCGGGCCCTGGCGGAAGAAAGGCTCAAAGGGCCGGGGGCTAAACCGGCGCTGCTGGAAAGGGCGCTGCGGGAGGCCCAGGCCGTTGCCGATGAAGACGCGGAGTGCTGCCGGCAGATCGGGCTTCACGGGGTAAAACTTATCGAAAAACTGGCGGAATCCAGGGCGGGGAAACCGGTCAACGTGCTGACCCACTGCAACGCGGGGGCCCTGGCCTTTGTGGACTACGGTTCCGCCCTGGCCCCGGTGTATGCCGCTGCGGACCGGGGTATCCCGGTTCACGTCTGGGTGGATGAGACCCGGCCCCGTAACCAGGGGGCAAGTTTGACCGCCTGGGAACTGGGGCAGTACGGGGTGGATTACGATCTTATCGTGGACAACGCCGGGGGCCATTTGATGCAGCACGGCATGGTGGACCTGGTGATTACCGGGGCGGACCGGGTAACCCGCCGGGGGGACGCGGCAAACAAGATCGGCACCTATTTGAAGGCCCTGGCGGCCGGGGACAACGGGGTCCCCTTTTACACCGCCTTTCCTTCCTCAACCTTTGATTTTACCATGACCGACGGTTTGGCGGAGATCCCCATTGAGGAACGGGACAGCGGCGAGGTCCTCCGTATCAGCGGCAAGACCGCCTCCGGCACGGTGGAGGCCGTTCAGATCTGCCCCGACGGCGCATCCGCCCGGAACTGGGGATTCGACGTAACCCCGGCCCGCTGTATTACGGGTTTAATTACCGAGCGGGGAATTTGTAAAGCTTCTGAACAGGACATATCTTTGTTGTATCCTGAGATGTGATAGACAGGAGGACGGTATGGCTCGAATTGGCGTAATTGGCGGAAGCGGACTGGATAACCCGGATATTTTGACCGGCAGCAGCGACAAGGAGGTAACGACTCCTTACGGGGCCCCTTCCAGCCCATTGAAACGGGGAATTATCGACGGAGTTGAGGTGGCGCTGTTAAGCCGCCACGGCCGGGAGCATACAATCCCCCCCAGCCAGATAAACTACCGGGCGAATATCGCCGCCCTTAAAACCGCGGGTTGCAGCCATATCCTGGCTACCACGGCGGTGGGGTCCCTGCGGGAGGAGATTCACCGGGGGGACCTGGTCATTATCGATCAGTTCATTGATTATACCAAACAGCGGAAGATGAGCTTCCACGAAAAATTTCCCCCCCGCCACCCTATCCATGTTCCTATGGCGGAGCCCTTTGACGGGATTCTGCGGAAAATCCTGATTGAAGAATGCCGGCGGCTGGGCTATCCGTTCCATGACGCGGGGACCGTCGTAACCATTGAGGGGCCCCGGTTTTCTACCCGCTCCGAATCCCGGATGTTCCGTCTCTGGGGCGGGGACATTATCAACATGTCTATCGCCACGGAAGCGGCGCTGGCAAACGAGGCGGGGATTCCCTACGCGGCGGTGGCGATAAGTACCGATTACGATTCCTGGCGGGAGGACGAGGCGCCCGTTACCTGGGAGGCTGTCAGCAAAATTTTTGCGGACAACGCCCAGCGGGTAATAGCCCTGCTTAGAGCGGCAATTCCAAAGGTATAGCAATAGAGAAAAGACGCTCCTGCAAAAGTCATTTGGGGTCCTGCCGGCTGGAAAAATCCGGGGCCCCCACCCCAGATTCTTTCCACCGGCACCCCCTGTTACATTCTTCGGGCGTCTTTTCTCCCCCTAAAAAAACTAACATTGCTTAAAAGGGGGTTAATCAAGGTAAAAGATGGTCAAATGGTGAACGGTAATTCCGGGTAATACCTGCGGGAACGTCGTCATTTGGCCATTTTTCGGTTGAACGTTCTCATTTTTCTAACATGAG
>JAIRXT010000016.1 GCA_031268125.1 Treponema sp.
ATTACGATGAAAGAGGCGCTGGCGGAGATCGACGGGGACGAAATGACCCGGGTGCTCTGGGCGCTGATCAAAGAAAAACTGCTTCTTCCTTTTGTGGACCTAAAGACCGAATATTACGACTTGGGGCTGGAAAACCGGGACGCCACGGACGACAGGGTAACGGCGGAGTCCGCCTACGCGATCCGGCGGCTGGGAGTGGGAGTAAAATGCGCCACAATTACCAGTAACGCCGCCCGGCAGGAAGAATACCGGCTTAAGCGGCTCCATCCCAGCCCCAACGCCACCATCCGGGCCATCCTGGACGGGACGGTGTTCCGTTCCCCCATAGGGGTGAAAGGGATAAAAGCCACGGTGAACACCTGGAAAAAACCTATTGTCATCGGCCGCCACGCCTACGGGGACGTGTACCGGGCCGTGGAGATGCGGGTCCCCGGTCCCGGCAGGGTAGAACTGGTCTACACCCCTGCGGAGGGGGGGGAAACCCGGAGCACGGTGGCGGAATTCACAGGACCGGGCATTGTTCAGGGCATGCACAACCTGGACGATTCGATCCGCAGTTTTGCCCGTTCCTGCTTCCTCTACGCGCTGGACGCCGGGCTTTCCGTCTGGTTTGCCGCCAAGGATACCATCTCCAAGACCTACGACGGCCGCTTTAAGGAAATTTTTAACGAAGTCTACGAAGGCGAATTCAAAGCAAAATGCGAAGCGGCGGGGATTTCCTACTTCTACACCCTTATTGACGATGCCGTGGCCCGGGTAATCCGCGGGGAAGGGGGCTTTCTGTGGGCCTGCAAGAACTACGACGGGGACGTGATGAGCGACATGATCGCCAGCGCCTCCGGGAGCCTTGCCATGATGACCAGCGTCCTGGTCTCCCCTTCCGGCGCGGTGGAATACGAGGCCGCCCACGGCACGGTGCAGCAGCATTACTACCGCTGGAAGAAGGGGGAAAAGACCAGCACCAACCCGGTGGCCCTGATCTTTGCCTGGACCGGAGCCCTGGCCAAACGGGCAGAACTGGACGATACCCCCGCCCTGGGGGATTTTGCCCGCCGTCTGGAACAGACCACCCTGCGAACCATTGAGGAAGGGGATCTGACCGGGGACCTGGCCCGGCTTACCGGATCCGGGCGGACCCTGGACTCCTGGGAGTTTGTTGAAGCCGTTGCGGGAAGACTGTAGACCGGGGAATACGGCCTTATGTGGCCCGGAGGCCCGTTTCCCGCCCTTCGTGGGTGGCGGTCATGGTCTCTTCCAGGGCGCTAATTGCATGGTCCAGATCCCCGGAAATCAAAAGGGTGTAGATGATGTCGATTACCGCAAGCTGGTTGATGCGGGAAACCGTGGCCCCGATCCGGTAGATCCGCTCAAGGGAAGGGACCAGAAGGGCAAGGTCCGCCGACTTTCGCAGGCTGTTTTCCGTTTCCATAGTCAGGCTGATAAGGGCGGCCCCCTTTTTCCGGGCCCACCGGGACACGGTAAGCATGGCGGGGGTTTCCCCGGAGTACGAGACGATAAAGACCGTATCCCCCTTTTGCAGATTACAGGCGCTGGTGATCTGGAGGTCCGTGTCCTGGAAGCAGGAACAGGGAAGACCGATGCGGACAAGCTTTTGGGACAGGTCCTGGGCCACAATGCCGGAAGCTCCAATGCCGAAGACGTAGTTCATCCGGGCTGACCGGATTAGTTCCACGGCCCGGCAGAGCGCGGGAATGTCGATAAGGGATTCCAGCCGGGCTATGCTGCGCTGTATGCCGCCGATGTTCCCCTTAACCACCAGCGCGGGGTTCATGTTCGATTCCAGTTCCAAATCCGGGAGAAACCGGTCGTCGGAACTGCGGAATACATCGTGGGAAAGGCGGAGCTTAAAATCGGCAAAGCCCCCCGCGCCGATCCGCCGGCAGAACCTGACAATGGCCGCCTGGCTTACCCCGCTCCGCCGGGCGAGTTCGGCCAGATTGTAGTGCAGCACGTTCCGCGATTCTTCCAGGACATACTCGGCCACCTTCTTTTCCGCCGCGGGAAATTCCGTTAAAAGGCTGCGGATGGCAAAAAGAGCGCTTTCCACGGTTTATACCCTGCCGGCAGTTTCCGGGGAATTCCCGAAACCGATACCCGCAAAAGCCGTGTTCTGCGGTCCGTTCCTGTAAAGGCCAACGGTGCTGCTCACCGCCAGATTCCCCGCGCCGGACATGATAAAATTCTCCATACCCTGGTAAATACCCCTAAACGGCTCCAATGCGCCCGGATGCTAATACACTACTTCCACAGGCTGCCGCTTGCGGGCGGATTCCAGAATCGCCAGGATCGTCAGGCTGGTATTGGCAGCGTCCTCCAGCGAAACATGAAATTCCTCACCGCTGAGGATGCAGTCCACAAAGGAGCGGATGCTTTCAAAAGCGAAACCCCGGGGCCGGCCGAAGACCGAATGTTGAACCAGGACATCGGGGACAACGGCCTTTTCATCGGTGTACTTTTGAATAAGGTTGTGATTGCTCAGGTCCAGGCTGATCATCCCCTTGTCGCCCAGGATGTTGAATTTAATGTCGTTTACGCAGGGGTTGGCGTTGGGGGTGATCCAGCCGTTTTCCATTTGGGCGATGCCGCCCCTTCTGAATTCCAGGGTGGTCTGGTACGTATCCACCGTGTCTACCCCCAGCGTCTTAAGGAGCCCCTGCCGGCTTACCGCATAGACCCGCTGTACCTCATCGTTAAAGAACCAGCGCAGGGTATCTACGCTGTGGCTCCCCAAAAACCAGAGGATCGATGACTGTGCTGCCCAGGGGAGCATGCCTGTGGCAACCCACTTGATGTCGTTAAGCCGCATGTAGCCGGAATAGAGCTTCCCCAGTTCCCCCTTTTCCACGCTCTCGTGGGCCAGGTTGAAGGGGGGACTCCAGCGGTTGTGGAGGTCCACCATGACCCGGATTCCGTTTTTTTCAAAGGCCTCCCGCATGGCAAAGACCTCTTCCCGGGTGGTGGCCAGGGGCTTTTCCACCAGGATATGCTTTTTATGTTCCGCCGCAGAAATGGCCGCCCCGGCGTGGGCGAAGTCGGGAGTTACAATAGCTACCGCATCGCAGCCGCTTTTTTCGAACATCTCCCGGTAATCATCATAGTAGAGGCCGATTCCCATGTTAGCGGCCAGGGCCTGGGCCTTGCCCCGGTCCCGGTCGCAGACCGCCACCACTTCGCACAAGGGATGGGCCCGGTAGATTTTGGCGTGATTTTCCCCCCAGAGCCCCGCTCCCACAATAGCCATTTTTAGTTTGGTGTTCATGGGCAAAGTGTAAGGCGATTTGTCCGCCCTGTCTATTCGGACACAGCAATTCTCAAACCGGGGCTGAAGTTGTTTAATACCACCGGCTGGTTTGGGGAACGGCCTCCGGTTACAGTTTTACCGGCTTTGCCGCCGCCGCCGATTCGTACATGGCGTCCACCAGCTTCATCATGATCACCGCCTGGGCAGGGGTGTTGAGGGGGGCGTCTTTGCCGGTAACGGCATCAACAAAATTAACGGCCTGGGTAACCCGGCCCATCTGCTCGTCCTTTTCCACCTTGATATGATAGTCCACCTGGCAGCCGTTCTCCTCGGTAAAGACGGCGCAGTTGTCAATGCTGGTACCGTCCAGACCGTCGATGTCAAAAAGCCGCTCGATCTTGCCCCCGGAGGACTGGCCCTGGAAGGTAACGGAGACCACTTCCCGCTCGTTCATCTCCGCCCAGGAAGACCGGACCATGAGGCACTGGCCCGTTTTAAAGGTGATGAAGGCGTGGCAGGCGGATTCCACATCGGTTACGCCGCCCTTCAGGTCCGGAATGCCCCAGGGGCCCTTAAAAGCCCGGCTTCCCATGAAGTCGTTGAAGACGGAGGCCAGCACATAGTCCGGCTCCGGGTAGCCCATAAAGTACAAAGCCAGGTCGAACATGTGAGGCAGGTCCAGCAGGGGACCGCCCCCGGAGATTGCCTTGTTGGTAAACCAGCCGCCGAAACCGGGGATACCGTTCCGCCGTATCCAGGTGGCCTGGGCGGAGTTGATCTTCCCCACCTTGCCGTTTTTGATGTAGTACATGATGGCTTTGGCCTCCGGCCGGGCCCGGTTGTTCAGATCGAACATGAGGATCTTCCCCGCCCGTTCCGCGGCTTCCTGCATGGCGATGGTCTCGGCGGCGTTCAGGGCCGGAGGCTTTTCGCAGTAAACGTGTTTCCCCTGTTCCAGTGCTTCGATAACCAGGGGCTTATGGAACTTGTTGGGGGTAATCACCGATACCGCATCTATCTCCGGGGAACCGGAGAGCATGTCCCCCAGGCCGGCGTAAAAACGGCGTATCCCCCGGGGTTCCCCGAATTCCCTGGCCCTGCCGGTATCCTTGTCCGCCATAGCCACCACTTCCGCGCCGGCCCTGGCGAATCCCTCAAAATGGTAGGACGCCATACCCCCTGCGCCGACAATACCTATCTTTACCGGTCCCATATCCCGCCTCCTGGAAGTATTCAGCATATCATATAATCCGAACAGGGACAATGATACCCGAACCAGCAATTCTCATTTTAACCATTCCAAAATGAAAAGGCGCCGGTAACATCTCCTTGGGGTCCTGTCAGGACCCCGCCCTGCTTTTACAGAGCGCCTTTTCATCCTTTCCCAAACTGAGAATTGCTGATTATCTAAAGGAATTCGAGGTAAAAAATGGTCAAAGAGCTGCCGGTACGGTTTTATACTGCTTAACGAGCCCGTACCTGATTTTAATAGAAAAAGCGGGTTTTAGACCGCTTTTTCGGAAGCCAATCCCAAAACTAACCGATTTTTGGGATTGGCTCTTGTTTCTGTGAATATGGTTTTTACTGAAGATACCCAGGAAAGTTCCTGGGTATCTTCGTTAACCCCCTTTGTGCCGGCCCTGGAATATCGCCCGGGACCGCTTGACTCTACCTGTTTCCCGGTGTATGTATTAGAAACAAATTACATAGAAGCGGGACAGTTCCAAAATGCTGGAATTGCACCTTATGAAAATAATATGAATATGTTTTCTCCTATGTTATTGAGACTTACGGGCCATTAGCTCAGTTGGTTAGAGCAGGAGACTCATAATCTCTTGGTCCAAGGTTCAAGTCCTTGATGGCCCAAAGCGTAAGTCCTTGTCCTACAAGGACTTACGGAGCTTCCATCCAAGAATCAGTACTTAATTGCGTGGCATCGTGCTCTTATTTTTTGGAGGCCATGCCCCGTCCTCAAAAGCCCTTCTTTACACGTAGAAGGAACGACTCAAAGACCTTTCTATGACATCGAAACTAATCCCCGGAACGCCTCAAAGAACCGGCCTTATTCCCTGGGGACACTGGATACCTATAAAACCTATTACAATACTCATATTAAGAATGATCCCCTTACGGGGCTGCTTATGTCCGAAGTGGACGAGGATGATATCTCCAAAAGAAATCAGGGTTTCACGGATCGGGTGAATTTTGAAACAGCATCAGTACGTTTAAACTTCCCGGTGTACTACCCTTTAATCGCCCCCGCGGTAACGCCTTTGATGATCTTTTCCGACAGCAGGATGTAGAGAACGAAGGTCGGCAGAAAAACAATGACCACGCTGGCAAACATTCCGCCCCAGTCGCCGGTATACCGCATGGACTGGATCATGCTGTACAGGCCCACCGCGACCGGGCGCACGGTGGACCGGTTGGCAAAGATCAGGGACATAAAGTATTCGTTCCAGATGGTGATGAAGTTGAAGATGGATACGGTGATAATGCCGGGCTGGACCAGGGGGAACATGATCCGCCAGAAGGTTCCAAAGGGGGAACAGCCGTCTATGGCCGCGGCTTCCTCGTAGGTAAAGGACAGGTTTTTAAAAAAGGCCAGCAGGAAGAAGATACCAAAGGGAACGTTCATTGCCGTGTAGAGGAACATCAGCACCCAGCGGTTGTTGGTGAGCCGCAACATGGAGACCAGGCCGAACAAGGGCATGATGATCATGATAACCGGGATGCCCAGGGCAGCAGCGAACATACTCTGGATAAGACCGCGCCCGGGGAAGCGGTAACGAGAAAGGACGTATGCCGCCGGAGAGGAAATCAAAATGATGGCCGTACAGGACACCACCGTGTAGAGCAGGGAATTCATAAAAAAAACCGACACCCGTTGGGTAGTCCAGGCTTTGACATAATTTTCAAAATGAAGGCCGCTTTGAAAGGCGAACATATGATCGGAAAATATTTCCGGCGATGTTGACAGGGACGCGAAAAAAACCCAGCCGATAAGTACAAAGGTAAAGATAACCCACAGGCTTACCAAGGCGTATCCCGCGGCCTGAGAAAAGCGTCTTGTTACCGGCATACCGCGCCTCCTACAGTTCCGCGTCGTCGTTTTTGACGATGCGGCTTGTGGCAAAAAACACGACCACCACGATAAAAGCGAGGATCACGCCTATGGCCGCCCCCGCGCCGGAATCCCGGGCTGTCGCGGTGGCAGATGAAGCGCCAAAGACCAACTCGTACATATAGTTCATGGGCGCTACCGTATCGTTGGAAAGGTTTACCGGACTAAAAAGCTGGCCCCACACGAAAAAACCAACGGTGAACACGGTCCACATAACAATATTGGTGCGGATAACTCCCCGAAGGTTGGGGACGGTTACATAAATAAAACGCTGTAATCCGTTGGCCCCGGCGAGGTAGGCGGCCTCATAGTAATCCCGGGGGATCTGTTCTATGCCGCTCATAAAGATGAGCATATGGTAGCCCACCATACCGAAACAGTAGGCCGCGAGCATACTCCAAAACAGATTACCCGGCGCGGTCCAAAGGGTCCGGCTTGCCCCCTCCATTCCAAGAAAGGAAAAGACATTGTGAAGCAGGCCGTAATCGGAATTATACACATAATTGATCCACATGGTTCCCATGGCAACCGCGCTGACCACATTGGGAAGGTAGATGGCACTACGAAAAAATTTAACAGCATGCTGCTGTCCGCCGGGATTGTTGGTGAGGATCACCGCAAACAACAGGGCCAGGAACATCACGCCGCAGCCTCCGGCGAACCAGATTCTGCCGATATTTTTCAGGGACTGGAGAAAGATGGGGGTGGTAAAAAGTTTGAGATAATTGCCGAACCCGGTAAAGACCCATTTTGCTACCGGGTCCGACACGCTTTCTACCTTGAAGAAACTCATCACCAGGGTTCGGAAGGTGGGATACAGAAAGACCAGTACATAACAAATTACCGCCGGAGCGAGAAACGTGATAATAACCGGTTTATTGGGTTTCAGCATACACCCTCCAATCCTGATGTTTTTTGTGTGCCCTGTTACACAGCTTACCGGGCCATGTTCGCGGCGAACTGATCGGCGGTCAAATTACCCGCCACAAGGCGCGCGAAATTTTCTTTGATCTTCGCGTTGATGTCAGGGTTATCTTCCATCCCCACGGCCCAGGGAAGCCGCGTGGTAGTGGCGTCCACTACTTCCTTTGCGTCGGCCAGAGCGGGCGGCCATTGGGAGGTGTTCCCCATGGGAATGCCGATACTTTCGGTCGCCAAGGCCGCGTCCCATTCGCCCGTGGTAAGCCAGACAATAAAGCGGAAGGCTTCTTCCGGGTGCTTGGTGTTTTTGTTGATCCCAAAACTCTGGGAACCGAAGTTGTTCGCGGTAATGCCGTCGCCATTGGGCCCTATGGCAGGCCAGGCAAAGGCGCCCCAATTCATGTTGGGAGCGTTTCCTTTGATCTCATTGGGAAGCCAGGTGCCGTTGAGGTACATGGCGACCCGGCCGGCGGCGATTTCTTCAACCTGTCCCGCCGGGTAGATATTCGACGCGGCCCTGGCGCTGATGTATCCGTTCTTCGCCATGTTTTCCCAGATGCGGCCGAATTCAAGGGTTTGCGGGCCGGTAAAATCGTTGTTGTTTACCATAGCCAATGTGGCGTCCATACCAATAAGGCGGTCAATGGTATACCCGAAAAGGCAGGCCATGTAGGCGTCGTCCACCGTGATGC
>JAIRXT010000049.1 GCA_031268125.1 Treponema sp.
TAACGGTTTACCAGGGCGGAGGAAAAATTTTCCACCGAAGCTTCTACCGTTAAAAGTCCCTGGTGTTCCCAGTTTTGGTACAGTCTTTTGCGGGAGGCAAGGTACGAAAAAGCGGCGGCGCTTTCCAGGGCCTTTTCCGGCAGAAAAAAGCCGGACCCTTCCCGCCGCAGCGGGCCGGTTTTTTCCGGCGGAAACAGTTCCGCGCTGGTCCTGCAGGCCAGGCGTTCCGCCTCCGCCTCCCGGAAACTAACCAGCAGCAGAAGATGTTTCCGCCGTATCCGGCTGAGAATCCAGGACAGGGATACTCCGTCTTCTTCCCGAAAATTGCTGATTAGGACAATAAACGTACGGCGCCGCAGTTCCGCCAGGGCGGTTTCCAGCGCGGAAAAAGGGGAAGACGGGGCGGAACTGGCCTGTAGGTCGTACAACTGATTCATAATTACGGGGAAGTGATTCAGACCTTTGCGGGGGGGAACCCAGCGTTCCTGGGAGCCAAAGCTCATCACCGCAGCGGCATCCCCGTGCTTCAACGCGGTATGGGAAAGAAGCATGGTCCCCGCCAGGGCGGCCTCGAATTCAAGGCCCCGCAGCCGGTATCCCGTATCCAGAATACAGAGAATCTGCTGATCCTGCTCTTCCTGATAGTCCCGGACAATGAAACGCCAGGAACCGTTGGGAGCGCGCTGTCTGGCGGTAGCCCGCCAGTCGATAGACTTGACGGGATCCCCCTCCTGGTATTCCCTAAGGTCCCGGAATTCAAGGCCCTGCCCCCGCCGCCGGATTTCCCGGGGTCCCTTGTCTTCCAAAATACCCCGCAGGGTTTTCCCCTCCATAAGCCTTTTGTAATTGGGGAAGGTTTTACCCCAGCTTTGACAGGGGAAAAGGACTTTTAGCCGCCAGAAAAAAAGGGGGGAGCTGTACAGAAATTCCAGCCCCTGGAACATCCAGGCCCCCCGTTCCCTGGGGAACAGGGTGTAGGAAAATTCCACCTGGCCTTTCCCGTCCGGCAGATTCTTAAGCCGGGCGGGAAACGCGGTACAGTCCATCTGCGAGGGGTAAAGATCGAAGATCTGCAGCCTGCAGGGAATTCCTCCCTTTCCCCGGATACGGAGCAGAACCTTAACCGGTTCCCCCTGGGCCAGGGTAAGGGGCAGTTCCCGCTCCGGCTCGCAGGAGCGGCGGAAACAGAACAGCAGCAGCGCATCGGTAATAATGAGCGGGAGAAGGCAGAGGCCGGAAACAAGCCAGACAAGCTGCAGGGTAACGGAAAAATAAGCCCCCGCCCCAAGGCAGAGCCACAGCAAGGCTGCGGCCACAAGGCCAGGGCCGCTCCTTACGGAGCCCCTGACGGAGCCCCTGGCAGAGCCCTGTACAGTACCCCTGCCCCCCGGCTTCACGGGGTATCCCCCCGGGGAGCGGGAGTATGGGCCAGGATATTTTCGATAATTTTACGCTCTCCCAGGCCCTCCAGTTCGCTTTCCGCGGAAAGGGTGATCCGGTGAGCCAGAACCGGGACTGCCAGAACATTGACATCGTCGGGAATCACGAAGTCCCTCCCCTCAAGGAAGGCCCTTGCCCGGGCGCAGCGTACCAGGGCCAGGCTGCCCCGCGGCCCCGCGCCGGCCTGTATGCCGGGATCGGAACGGGTGGCCGCGCAGATTCGCACCGCATAATCCAGAATTTCGGGATCGACCCGCAGGGAAGACACCTGATCCCGGAGGGCAATAAAATCCGCGGGATTAAGAACCGTCCCCACCGATTCCAGCCGCAGCATGGCCCCGCTGTTTCCTTCCAAAACCCGGCGGGCCATTTCCTTTTCTTCCTCCAGCGGGGGATTAGGGATCACGGCCTTCATCAAAAAACGGTCCTTTTGGGCGTCCGGCAGGGGATACGTTCCCTCGTGTTCCAGGGGATTCTGGGTAGCCAGAACCATAAAGGGAGAAGGCAGGGGATAATCCGTCCCGTCAAGGCTTACCTGAAATTCCTGCATGGCTTCGAACAGGGCGGCCTGGGTTTTGGCCGGCGCCCGGTTGATTTCATCGGCAATAAAAAGATTGGTAAAAACCGGCCCCCTGCGGGTGTTGAATTCCCCGGTCCGGGTATCCAGTATCACGCTGCCGGT
Source organism: Treponema sp. (assembly GCA_031268125.1). Lineage (GTDB taxonomy): Bacteria > Spirochaetota > Spirochaetia > Treponematales > Breznakiellaceae > JAISFT01. The sequence continues at coordinate 2,123 of JAIRXT010000049.1, forward strand.
AATGTCGCCGGGCATCAGGTCCGGGGTAAACTGAACCCGCCGGGAATCACCGCCGATAGCAAGGGCAAGGGCGCGGACCAAAAGGGTCTTCCCCAAGCCCGGCTGGCCTTCCACCAGCAAATGCCCCCCCGCAAGCAGGGTGATAAGGGCATGATTCACCAGATCCCGCTGGCCGATAAACGCATGGCCGATTTCCTCTTTGATCCGGTCCAGAACACCAAGGGCGCCGTCATAATCGCTCATATACGCTCCAGGGCCGACATAAGATTTTTCAGATAGACGGCCATTTTTCTTGAATTGATTGGTTTTCCCGCGGCCAGCGCGGCTTCCGGTTCTTCTGTTTCCGGGCCTAAATCCTGCCCCCTGCGGCGCAGTTCCCGCAGATAGGCTTCCAGATAAACTCTATAGGCGCCGTAACGGCGGAAAAAGCGGGCCTCCGCGGTAAACCGGCCGCCTATGGTCCCGCCGGTCAAGGCCCGCGGCTCCCGGCGGACGCCGAAACCGGGAATAACGGTCCAAAAGCCGATAAGCGTCAAAACCAGAATCGACACCACCGGGGGCAGCAGATTCCCCCGTTCCCGAAGGGTCTGCCATAGTCCCGCCGCCGCCCGTCTTCCCCTGACAAAGAGCATGGCCGGTTTTTCCGCGCCCAGGGAAGCGCCGGTAAGCTCCCAACTAAGCCGGGCGTTGGGATCATCGTCCAGATATTCATTATACATGAAATGGCAGGAACCGGTTACCGTAAGCCGTCCCTTCCCCAAGGCCATGCGGACAAGACAAATATCTCCCCAGCCGTCCCGGAGGATCAGGTCTCCCTGGTCCGGCCGGAACTCCCGGGTTCCTTCTTCCAGCAGCGCCAGGCTAAAGCCAGGGTCGTAATCGGGGAAGGGGGCAACGTTACCGGCCTCAGATTCGGCCGGATGTTCCTCATCATCCATCATACCGGGGCCGCGTATTCTTAGCCCCAGACCTTCAAGAAAAGTGTCAAAGATTACGAGATTAAGAAAATCCTGGGAGGAAGGCTCCGTGTACCAGGAGGGATCAACCGAAATAACCAGGACGCCGCCCTCCCTTACCCAGGATAAGAGGGATTCCCCTTCCTGGTCCCAGTTAACAAGGGAAGCCGTAAGCAGGAGTCCCCCTTCCTGGGGGACAAGATTCTTTATTCCGGCCCAACGGGGAGAAAAACGGACGGGGTGGCCGTTTTGAGAAAGCCATTCGCCCAGCACATAGAAGGTGTTGGATTGCAGTTCCGCCGAAGGCCCCTCCCGGACGGTCCGCTCGTATACCTCAAAACGGCTGACAAGAAAAACAGCCAGCGCCGCCAGGATAACAACGGCGGCGGCAAAAAAGCCCCCCGCCTTTGAGCCGGTATTACTCACGGGCGGCCCCCGGTTTGCGGGGACTGCCCGCTGGGGGGTTCTGTTCCTGCGAATCTTCCCCGCAAAGGGAACTTACCCAGGCCAGGGATTCTTCAAAGGCCCCGCCGGGGGGATTGACGCCGCCATAGGCCAGGGCTACCCAATGACGGATAAGGGCGGCAAAACCGGCGGCCGCGTCTACCCCGCCGGTCCCCCTTTGATGGTGGCGGACCTGGGCCAGGCAGCGGTACTCGGTGGCGCCGGGGGGAAAACGGATCATGCGGCGGGTAAAGGCGGCAAGGGCAGCCCGGTAACAAAGACTCCATGCCTCCCGAACCAACCCCCGGCAGTAACAGCGGCCGGCTTCTTCCAGAAGCGATTCCGGCGCGGGGCTTTTCCGGGAGACAGGGGTTTCCGGCTGTCCGGGGGGAAAGGCCGGGCGTCTCCGGCGGTATAGGCAGATTCCGCAGATCAGGACCAGGGCCGCGGCGGCCAGGATCAGGAGAATCCGGGAAAGAACCGCCCAGGGGAACGAGGCAATGCCGGGAACAAACCTATTCCGGCCGTTGCCGGGCGTATCTTTGAAACGGATACTCCATACCTTTTTTTCGCCCCCCGTATTGACCTGCAAAATCTCTTTTAGACTCTCCGCGGGCATGGATTCTCCCACAGCCGGGGGAAGAAGAAGACCGGGGGCTGTCCCGGAACCGGACTGTCCAAAAACCCCTGCGGGCCGGGGCAGAATCAGGATCAGGGCAAACAGCAGCAGGGCCCCTGCCTTCCGGCGGCGGGCCGTAAACTGCCGGAACAAAAGCTCTATGTCCCAGCCTTCAACTTCTACCCGGCTGTTCAGGTACAGACCAAACCCCATGCACACGTACAGGCTTTCCACCAGCAGATAATTCACACACCAGAGGGTGTAATAGTAAAGCCCCCCCATTTCAAAAGGATTGCCGGACCCCGGCAGGGTCAAATTGAACTGCTGAAAAATCAAAAAAACAAAGAGGATTTCCCCCGCAAGCAGTATCCACTGGAGCAGGAAGCACCAGATGGTAAGGAAGATGCAAAAATGGAGCCCCCCGCCGGACAGTGCCCGCTTCCGGCCCGCCAGCCCTCCCCGCCTGCCCGCCGCCCGCTCAAGGGTTTTCAGGGGCATTACCGCCGCCCGCCAGGGGCTGAACCGCCGCCAGAGGAGATCCCCCGGAAGGCCGCGGATCAGGCTGCCCGGAAGACCGCGAAACAGGCTGAAGAAGGAGGAATGGGGTTCAAAATAACGGGCGGCAACCACATGGAGGATAAAACGGTCAAACAGGGGATTAAGCCACCACAGGATGACCCCCGCAGGGATCAACGGGAAATTGCCGGATGCAGCGGAGGGCAGAATCGTTTTTGACATGTTCAGAAAAAGAAGGGCAAACGCGCAGATCCAAAAGGGAAGGGCAAAAAAGGGGATAAAATAGCCCAGGTTCCGCCGCCACAGGAGCAGTCCCGAATCCGCCGCCTCCCACAGACTCCGCCGTCTAAGGGCAAGGATGCCGCCGTTCACGGCCTTTCCCCGGCCGTTTTTCCGCCTTTTCCCTCCGCGCCGCGCCCGGCAAGGGTAAAGTACAGGATAAGGGCAGCCCAGCCCAGCCCCCCGGCGGCAAAACGAACACCGGTTTCTATCTGAAAACGGGAAGACCAGAAGGCTTCGATAACGGCGGCGATTACCAGCAGCAAAGCGGCCCCCGCAATAATGGGCAGGGCCTCACGGCCGGCCCGCTTGATAGATGCGCCCCTGCTTAAACCGGCGGGTATAAAAAAGCGGTAACCCATAAGCAGGCCCGCGTAGGCGGAAAAAACAAGGGCCGTAAGTTCAAAACTGGAGTGGCCGATGATAAAAGAAAAAAAAGTTTCCGCAAGGCCCCGGTTGACAAGGTAGCCCGCAGCCGTTCCCAGGGCCAGGGCGTTGTAAGCCAGAAAAAACAAACTCCCCAGTCCCCCCAGAATACCCCCCGCAAAGGTCCGGAAGGCAATAGAAACGTTGTTGTAAATGTAGAACCCAAACATATCCGCGTCCCCGGACAGCCCCCGGGGGGACAGAAAATGGGGACTCTCCGGGGAATACATTTCTTCCAGGGATTTTATTTGGGATTCCGGCAGAATCCGGTAGGACGCTTCGGGAAAACGAAAACAAAACAGGGTGAAAAACAGCGCCAAACCGTAAAAGACCAGGCAGGCCGCGCCGATACCCCACCGGTGCGCCCGTACCGTCCGGGGGAAAGTCCAGGCGGCAAAATGTAACAGGGGCCGGGGGGAAAAACTTCTGTGGTCGTAGAGCCGCTGATGCCCCTCCAACACCATGCGGTTCAGCCGTTCAATGAGGGCGGGATCAAAGCCGTGGGCCCTGGCAGTGTTCAGGTCCTGGGAGATCTCCCGGAAATCCTGGGGAAAGCGGTCCGCCCGCATCAACCGGGGATTGCCCAAGGCTTCGGCAAATTCCCGCCAAAATTTATCCCGCCGGGTAGTAAAACCGTACTCCGTCATTTGCCGAAAATCCTCCGGCCGCCAGTCCTCCGGCCGCCGGAAATCCTTTGGCCTATGCCCAAAAGATAGTCCGCAGCATCCTCCGGGGGCAGTTCATCCGCCCCCCGCAGGGCCTTTACATAGGGCAGGGCGATTTCACCGGCCCGGGCCCTGCCCAGCAGCGTATAGCGCCGGGCAAACATCAGGATACCCTGCTTTTCTTCCCCGCTCAGGGATGCCGGTACGGCGGCGTCGGCGCCGGCGGCGGAAGTTTCCGCGCTGCTGGCGGGCGCTCCGCGGCCGGCGGGCCCCTGTCCGGGCAGGGACCGGGCGGTATACACCACCAGGGTATCGGCGGCCCAGTCCCCCAGGCGGCGGTAGCCCTGGCTCAACAGCATCGTTACCAGAGCGATGGGGCAGAGAAACAAAAAAGTGTCCGCAAAACGGAGAAGATTCCGCAGAAACGAAGCGCCGGGATTTACCGGAGACCCGTTGCCCCGGACCACCCGGATTCCCAGGAGGCGTTTCCCCGGACTTTGGCCCCCGCCGAAATTTTCCCACAGTATGTGATAAAACCACTCGATCCCGAAAAGCATGAGCAGCAGCATCCAGCCCCCGCCGGCATTCTCAAAAAATCCTGACACGGTAAAGATGGCAATGATCAGCATCCACTGGATGGCTTGATCGATCCCCCAGGCGCAGGCCCGAATCGCCGGCCCCGCCGGAAACAGGACAAATTCGATCCCCTCCGGGGTTTCCACAGAAATGGTTGAATCGACGGATTCGGCGCTGGTAGCGGCGCTGGTAGCGGAACGGAATACCGGGTCTGCCATCGGCTAAAAAGCGGGGGAAGAAAATATGGCTATTACAAAACCGGCAATCGCCAGCGGAAAAAAGGCCAGGTACACGATGGCCAGAATTCCGTTAAACTTCCACAGGGCCCGGTTGTGCCGCAATGCCTCTTCCAGGTCCTTTTCCCCATTGCTCGCCAGGTAATTGCGGAGCTTTGTCCCAAAACCGTAGGTAAAGCGGGCGGGGAAAAAAACCAGCACCCCCGCAACCAGGTAAAGGCTGCCCATAGAAGCCCCCGGCAGGACACTAAGAAATTCGGCATCGAAGAGGGAACCTCTTGCCAGCATCGCAATAACAAAAAAACCCCCCATCAGCGCAAACAATCCCGCTCCAATATAGCTAAGGACGCCGATAAAACGAATCCAGGGGGACGCCTCCTTGAGGTAACGAACCATAAGCGGGGTTAGAATCCCCTGGGGAACGCTTTCATCCGCCGCCGCTTCCGCATGGGGACTTTGCCAGGGATTATCAGACATAGAGATCCTCCTGGGTAGTAGTGTACTACGGGAAGCGGCAAAACCACCAGAGCCGGCATTGTACGGGACGGAAAAGAGGGCTATACTCCGCCCCAATGAGGAGCGACAGGGCGGACTCCCCCTATTTTTACATTATCCCCACCTTTATGGCGATCTATACGGCCATTGGGGTTATTTCCCCCTATCTTTCTATGCTGGTGCGGGGCCTGGGGTATAGTCCGTCTACTATCGGCCTTCTTCTGGGCATTTTTGAGGCGGCGGGGATTGCCGGGCCCTTTGTCCTGGGCCGGCTGGTGGATCGCTGGGGCCGTTACAAACCGGGGCTTCTTATCTGCGTTATCCTGATGCTGCTGCCCGGCTTTCCCCTGGCCGGGACAAGCAGCCCGGTCCTCAGCGCCCTGCTGCTTTGCGTCCTGGCCGTAGGTACCAAGTCCAGCATCCCCCTGATGGAGGCCATGACCACCCTGGCGGCGGGGGAAAAGGGAAACTACGGGAAGATCCGTTCTTTTAGTTCCATAGCTTTTATCTGTTCGGTGCTTTTTCTCCAGTGGTTTCCGTTTTTGCCCAGGGACACCTCCCTCAACATCGGTATCTGGATTACCATCATGTCCTCCCTGGCGCTGGTGTTCGTCCTCGCCCTGCCCGCCCGTTTTAGCGCCCAGGGACCCCGGCGCTCCGCCCAGACAAACCAGGTAAGGCCCGGGAACGGCCGGTGGATTCGGAACCCCCTTTTGATTCTGGGTCTGGCCATGATCGCCCTCAACCGGATCGCCATGTCGCCGGTTCTTTCGTTTATTTCCCTGTATGTAACGGAGTATGTTCACTGGGACGCGGTGGGCCTGGTCTGGGCCCTTGCAACGGCGGCGGAAACACCGTTGATCTTCTTTTCCCGGCGGATTATCCAATACTTCAAAAACCCCTTACGGGTCATGTACCTTACCGGTTTTGCGCTGATCCTGCGGCTCCTTATCTACGCCTTCCTCCCCTATCCCCCGGCAGTCGTAGCGGCGCAGCTTCTCCATTCGCTCTGTTACGGCCTTTTCCACCCCGCGGCGGTAATGTTTATCAGCTCCCACGTCCCCCCGGAACACCGGGCCACGGGGATGACCCTGTACCTCTCCCTGGGCACGGGCCTGCCCACCCTGGTGGGAAACATTCTGGGGGGCTTTATCGTAGAGTACTTCGGCTACCCCGCCCTTTACGGCAGTTATACCGTTTTCGC
>JAIRXT010000131.1 GCA_031268125.1 Treponema sp.
CGGCGGGGCATACGGCGGAGTTCCGTCTGTCATCGGCTATGACACGCGGCGGCCGGGTTGTTCGGGACAAGGTCGAGGTCCTGACGGCCAACTACCCCATCGGAGGGCCGGAGAAGGGCTGCAAGGAATAACAAACGGCCCGCAGGAGCGCAATGTTTGCACTCCTGCGGGCCCCCCCTGTCAGGCGGATGTAAGGCCGTTTCACTATGTGTAATAACTGAACTGCCTGTATTCTCCGTCATTCCCGATTCTGTTCGCTGGCGCGTTCAACTACACAGAAAATTCAGAAATGTATGCCGCAGATACTTCTAATTCCCCCGGGCGTGGGCCGTAAGCTGGGCCTGGATTTCCGCCTTTACCTTGTCGTAGCCGGCGGAGCGCAGGGCGGCCCGGAAATCGGACACCGCTCTTTCGGGGTTTGCCGTTTTGCCGAAGTGGATGGAGGGAATGTAAGTGGCGCAGACATCGCCGATGGCGGCCATTTCCGCGGCTACTTTGGTGTTGTCAAAGCTGAATTTCTCCAGGGGGTATTCTTGCGCGAAGGTGTTGAGGTGGTCCACAAAGGCGTTGCGGCCGCTCCACCAGGTGTCCCATTCGGGTTCAAACTTATCTACCCGGCCGGCCCAGAAGTTGGTGTCCAGCGAATCGGTATTGGAATTATATCCCCCGGGCCTGGAGAACCGGCCGTCGCTCCTTACGACATAATCTTTCCCTTCAATGCCGTAGTTGTAAAGGGTGTAGATTTGCTTGTCGTTCCGCAAAAGATCGTAGAGCTGCAGGGCTTTTTCCACATTTCTGGAAGCCCCGTTGACGGCCGCCGCGCCGTGGGTCAGGAGATCCTTATTAACATTGTTGTTCTCCATGCCCCACCAGTACATCTGGAGGTCCGATCCGGGCTGTTCCTTGTCCATCTGTTCCCGCAGGCCGAGAAAGGTCTGGGTATGGTGCTGGTCCGAACCGGAAAGGCCGGCCAGGAGCAGGTTCCGGGTTTCACCGCGGTAGTTCAGCACGTCTTCCCGCCAGAAACCTTTTTTCGCAAAACGGTCAAGGGTAACCGCCGCATCAACAAAATCACTGCCGTCCATGTAGTAAGATACTACGGTGTAGGGATCGTTGATATTGTACTGGAAAATATTGAAATTCCCGGTGGCCAAACCGATGAGGGTCTGAACAGGCCGTTTCCCCTGAATATAAGCGGTAAGAAGGCCCATGTCGCGGTACTCCGCGCCGTTTATATCCCAGGGATACGCTTCGGGGTGGTTCTTTTTTACTACATCCCAGTACCGTTCCAGGTCCTCAAATGTGGCAACTTCCGTGATGCCCCCTTCGGCGGCCCAGTCCTTGCGCCAGAACATGCCGTGGTTGGTGTACTGGCTGTATTGATCCTCCGGGATAAACCAGATTTTGCCGTTTTCCGAACAGATATCCCAGTGGGACTGAGGTATCTCCGCCCAGGTCCGGGGGGCGTTTGCCTGGATCAATTCCGGCGTTAAGGGATAAAAGCCCCCTTTCCGGGCGATTTCCCACGCGTAGAGCCAGTCTGCGGCCGTAACGATCAAGTCCAGGTTGGGGTCCCCGGAGGCCAGGGCCAACTGGTACTGGTTCTGCCAGTCCGCCCACTCGATATACTGGGCCCGCAGTTCTACGCCAATCCGGGGGCCGGCGATCTTGTTGATCTCCGCAATGGCGGCGTCCGCCCGGCCGTTGGTGGGCTTATTGCCCAAAATCAGGAAGGTAATAGGGGTAACTCTCTCCGCTCCGCCGTCCCTTCTGGCCCCCGCGAAAAGGCCGCCGGCCGTCAGGGTAATGAGCAGCACAGCCAAAGAAACCTTCATCACGTTCTTCATTGAGAACCTCCTTGCATATTTTGAAAGCCTCCACGAGGCTTTTGATCCCAAACCGGGGCCGCAGTTCTATCCTTTTACCGAACCCACCACGATTCCCGAAATAAAGTACTTCTGCACAAAGGGATAAAGCAGGATGATGGGACCGGTAGCCAGTACCGCGGTGGCCATTTTGAGGGTTGTGGTAGGAAGGGCCCCGACAATAACCACCGATCCCGCCAGGGATTGCCGCAGGGCCGCCGCCTCGTTCACAATTTTGTAGAGGTAATACTGCAGGGGTTTGTAATCCAGATTGGGCAGGTACAGCATGGAGTTGTACCATTCGTTCCAGTAACTCAGGGCCAGGAACAGGCCGATGGTAGCCAGGGCCGGTTTTAACATGGGAAACACCAGGGAGATAAATATTTTGAAATCCCCGGCCCCGTCGATCTTTCCCGATTCGGTGATCTCGTAGGGGATGGACTTCATAAAATTCCGCATCAGGATAATCAGCCAGGGGGACATGAGCATGGGCAGCAGCACGGCGAGGTAGTTGTTTTTCAGGTTGAGATACCGGGTCATCCAGATGTAGGAAGGGGCCAGCCCCGCGGAAAACAGGGTGGTAAAATAAAAGAAAAAGGCGATTTTATTGCGGATAAAAAAATCCGGCCGGTACAGGGCATAGCCGGTCATTGAGATGAGAAACAGCCCGATCAGTGTCCCTGAAAAAGTCAGCAGAATCGTTACGATGTAGGAGCCGATTATAAACCGGGGATTTTTCAGGGCAATTTTATAGGCTTCAACGGAATAACCCTTGGGCAGTATTCCTATTCCTTCGGTCATAATAACGTTTTCATCGCTGAACGAGGCGGAGACCATCATCACAAACGGCAGTAGGCAGAGGACGGCAAAGATCAGCACAAAAATTACGGCAAAAGCGGTAACCGCCCCGGATACGGCGTCTTTTCGCACCTTCCCTCCGGTGTTCCTGTTTTTCACAAAGGCCATGTTTTCCCCCTAAAAAAGTGCGTAGTCGCGTTCGATTTTCCTGATGACCCAGTTGGCCGTCATGACGATGACGAAGCCCACGATACTCTGGTACAGCCCCACCGCCGCGGAGTAGGAAAAATTGAACTGGCTCATCAGGCTGCGGAACACGTAGGTTTCGATAATATCCGTCATGGGCTGCAGGGCCGCATTGGCGGTTCCCACGAGGTTGTAAAACAGGCCGAAATTCCCTTTGAGAATTCCGCCGATGGAAAAGAGAATCAGGATTACCATCGTGGGTTTTAGACTGGGAAGAATGATGTAACGAATCCGCTGGACGGCGTTGGCGCCGTCGATCTCCGCGGCCTCGTAGATGGCGGTATCAATCCCCATGATGGCGGCAAAGTAGACGATGGACCCGTAGCCGGTACTCTGCCACAGGTGGACCGCCACAATGATAAAGGGCCAAAGTACCGGATTACTGTAAAACCGGGGAGGGCTGCCGCCCAGAGCCTTTACCGCGTTGGGGATAAAGCCAAAATCAAAGTTAAGAACACTGTAGGCCAAAAAGCCCACCAGGACCGCGGAAATAAAATAGGGCAGAAACATGATGGTCTGGGTTACTTTTTTGAACCACCGGTTCCGTATCTCGTTGAGTAAAATTGCCACAAAGACCTGGAGGGCGTTCCCCAGGAATATAAAGGCCAGGTTGTAAAGGATCGTGTTGCGGGTAAGCTGCCAGAGCTTGCCGGAAACAACCAGAAAACGGAAATTTTCCAATCCCACAAAGCGGCTGCCGAAGATCCCCAGGTTGTACTTAAAGTCCGTAAAGGCGATGTAAACTCCCGGCATGGGGATGTAGGAAAAAACGACAAAAAACAAAACCGCCGGCGTGCACATCAAAATCAGGGTCTTGCAGTCCCAGAGCCTTCTCCCCAGGGATTTTTTTACGATTTGCATGGGGACCCCCTGCCGGGCGCTAAACTTGACCCACAACGTTCTACCGGGGCCGGGTACACGATACGGGTCAAATTTAGCCTTATCGCAGAGAAGAGATATGTACAAGGTGTTACATTTGTTCCACAGCGCATTTGACCGCCCGGTTCTTCGCCGTATAGGGCAAAGAACCGGGCTA